>JACOXK010000035.1 GCA_016182335.1 Deltaproteobacteria bacterium
ATTTACTAAAGTAAAAACGGCGGATTTTCGAAAATTTGGTTTTTTTGAAGTCACTCCGCATCTTGATCCAGATCATGACAGTACCATTTATGCTACAAAGTTCGATGAAAGAAAACCTATTGTTTTTGCAGTTTCCTCAAATACGCCTGAAGAATATCGGGATGCTGTGAAAGATGGCATTCTTTATTTTAATAAAATTTTGGGTGCTGGAAAAATACAGGTAATGATGGCTCCGCAGGATGTCACAGCTCCACATCCTGATTACAATGTTGTTCAGTGGATTGAGTGGGATGGCGCAGGTTTTGCCTATGCTGATGCACAGGCAGACCCTAGAACGGGGCAGACGCTTCATGGACAAGTGTTTTTTACATCTGCCTTTGTGGCTGGTAGCCGTGCAGGAGTTAGAAGATTGCTCAGAAGGCTTGATGTCGAAAACGAATCAGCACTTCCTAAAAAAGTGCTTATAGGATTAAAGGGGATGGAACCACAACCCCGTTGCCGTTATGAAATTCATGAAAATCACAAGAACGAATTGATTGGTTTGCTAAGTCTCAATGCCTCTGATGCTTTGATCCTTAAAGCTTCACAAGATTATGTTCGTGAAGTTGTTGCTCATGAAGTAGGACACGTTTTAGGGTTGAGACATAATTTTGCGGGCTCTCATGGTGGCACCTATAAAGTAGAAGAACGTGATGGTCTTTTTCAGAACTATTTGAAAGATCAAAAAACACCAGACCACATTGTTCCTACATCTTCTGTCATGGATTATAACGATTTTTTTGAAGCTGCTATGTCTGGAGATATTATTGCTGACAAGACAAGAACAGCTTTTTCTTACGACACCAAGGCATTGC
Source organism: Deltaproteobacteria bacterium (assembly GCA_016182335.1). GTDB lineage: Bacteria > Bdellovibrionota > JACOXK01 > JACOXK01 > JACOXK01 > JACOXK01. The sequence goes on from JACOXK010000035.1 coordinate 855, forward strand.
AATACCTTTATTTAGGTACGAATGTGGAGATCGAGGATGTCCCACTCTTTTGTACTGATTCTCATCTGGATGAGAATTTCGATTATGAAGAATGCATGATGTTTGATGTGGGACCATCTCGATTGGCATGGGCTGCTTACGATACTGAAAAATATCTGGAAGGTTTGCCCTATCAAGTCATGGAATCTTTTATTCGGTTCAAAGCACCTGTAAAAGGCTTAGAGCCTGCGTCTGTTGAAAGTTTTAATCTCTCAGCGCAAACTTTAGCCCAATCGACTTACTTGTTAAGACCCTTTATTGTAGATTCTCTGACACAGAATGCTAAACTTCTTTCGGTCAGACGTCTTCAACCTAGCATCACCTCATGGAATAAAAATGAAATTGAAAGTATGGAGAAAGAAACATTGCAACAAGAAATTCTTTCTTTAGGAGGTCTTTCAGCTCTTCTTCAGCAGGTACCGCAGAATTTTGGTGAGACTGCATATGATAAGTTTGTAGAGCTTACAAAAAAAGACCAATATCGCAAAGGTGTTGGATTAGCTGGGCAGAATTATGAGTTCTCAGACACTGAAATTTCCTCTATGAAACGAATTGCTAAGAAAATCTTTGATCAACTTGAAGAAGCATTGGTGAAAACTGAGGCAAGGAGTCTTATTCCTTCTAAAGGACCGTTTGTGAATCACCCTATATCAGAGCCTATGGCAGAGCTTATGCAAAAGCGTATTGAAAAGCTTCTATTATCTGTAAAAGAAGGAGAGTCCAAAGCCTACAGGGCACAGGTGCTGTCGAAAAAGAAAAATGAAAACGATGTACAAAGGCTTGTATGGATGTCGTTTGAACTACCTACTTTTAAATACTCTGTAGACACAAGATCGGTTGCTAAGGATATGTTAACGGATACTCGCGGATTAGCGCTGGGATGGAATTGGAAGGCGTTAGAGGCTTTAGGAGCAACAGTTCCTGACTTCTATAATAAGCCACTTCAAGGTTATGGTTTTAGTGATTTTAACGTTAAAAAAGTACCTCAAGGCATGGCTCTTTGGTTGAATGAAAACAGTGCTTTTGCGGCTTTATTTTCTCACGTACCCGTTGAGAGTTGTTTAGTGCCCAGTTTATTGAAGGATTGGTTAGGTGATTCAGGTGAAGAGAAGAAAAGAGGGGGCCTTCTCTACTGATGGTGCGATTCGCATTTTATTTTCTAACAGCACATGTGTTCTGTGCCTATGCGCTGTCTTTGCCTTCTGTTGAATCTCAAGCTCTGTACAGAAATTTCAAGAAGGCTCAAAATGGTACGTATCAAGGAAGTTCTGCCTATTGCTATGCCGATAGTGTTTCCATGCTTTTAAAATCTGATACCGGGCAAAACATTTCACCCTCTTTTATCGAAGTGCTCACCGGTGTTGGTATGGGTGCCTTTGGTTTTGATGAAGAGCTCTATCTTTCTTCAACTGACCCAGTGTCTGGTATCAGAGCAGCTCTACAACTGCTGGGTTTCATGGCCGAAGAAATAAGACCCGAGTCGATTTTAAAACTTCCCTTTGCCATAGGGCCTCTTTCAAACGAGAAACTTCCGCCTGATGGCAGGGTGATGGGAGATCATTTTATTTATGTGTTTGAAAGGTGGGCTGATGGATTTCTGGCACACGATCCAGCTGGGTTTCCTAATCTCTATGTGAGCTTTGAAAGATTTAAAATGGCTTCGGACAACATCGGCTATTCTCAAACTCTCACATGGTCAAATGTCAAGCAGATTCGAAATTTGGCCTCAAAGAATGAATTAATGAACTATTTCGCAACTCAATATAGAACTCAGTCGTGGAAAACAATTGAAGACTATGCGTTGACTTCAATAGAAACTCCTGCGCTGCTATACTTCACACTTCCCACCTGTGCGAGGAGAAGTTTGGATTATGCAGCATTTTTTAAAGCTGTCTTAGAATCAGATTTATCTGAGTTATTTCTGAATCGCTCCAAGCTTTGTGGTAGTTTTGAGGGAAATCTTCAAAGCAGACTTGTAAAGCTTGCACAAAATGAAAAAAAAATTGAGTCGCTCTTGATAACAGATCGCTAAAACCTGCCAGGCAGTTTTCTATTCAAAAAGCGTGCCAAAGATGTCGATTGTTCTGTCATTGCGAGGAATGCGTTCGCATTCTGTGGCAATCTATGGTAAATTTTTAAAACTGTGAAATTTCAAAGAATCAAAGGCTGTGAAGATATTCTTCCACCGGAAAGTCAGAAATGGTGGAAGCTTCAAAAGCTTATCTGCAAACATTTTGAAAACAGTGGATATTTCTACATTGAAACTCCTTACCTTGAGCAAACGCAGCTTTTCGTCAGAAGTACCGGAGAAAATACCGATATTGTCCAAAAACAAATGTACTCGTTTGTCGACAAAAAGGGTCTCAATCTTACTTTAAGACCTGAGGCCACAGCGTCAGTTGTGAGGGCTTATATAGAAAATAAAATTTATGGCTCCAAAAATATTGAAAAGTATTTCTATTTTGGTCCTATGTTTCGTTATGAAAAACCTCAAAAAGGGCGTCAGCGCCAGTTTTTTCAATATGGGTTAGAAATTTTAGGAACACCAGACCCGAAAGCCGATGCCGATATTATTAGTTGCATCGCAGGTCTGTATAAAAAGTTAGGTGTTGTTTCGCTTCTTAAGTTAAATTCGATCGGTTGCAAAAAGTGCAGGCATTCGTACGATAACAAGCTTTCTCATTTTTTGGCTGGCATTAAGAGCTCTCTTTGTGTTGAGTGCCAGATGCGAGCTTCAAAAAATCCTTTACGCTGCTTTGATTGCAAGAATGAAAACTGTACGCTTGTGCTGACACCAGCACCTATTATTTTAGACGAAATATGTGAAACATGCAGACATGATTTTGAGAAAGTAAAAACATATCTTTCTCAAATGAGAATCAGTTTTGAAGTTGATCCAACCATTGTTCGAGGCCTTGATTACTATACAAAAACAGCTTTTGAGTTTGTATCAGCACAGATTGGTGCAAAGGATACTTTGTGTGGCGGTGGGCGTTATGACAATCTTGTTGAGTTTTGTGATGGTCCTGAAACTTCTGCTGTGGGCTGTGCTGGTGGAATGGAGAGACTCATACTTGTTGTTGGGCCTGAACTTGAAAAAGTAGATTGCCGTGGTGTTTTTTTTATTACGCTGGGAGAGGAAGCAGATAAGGTGGGCATGAAGTTTGCTTATGAAATGAGAATGCAGGGAATTCTGGCACATGTTTCTTTTGATCAAAAAAGTTTGAAATCTCAAATGCGATTAGCTAACTCGTTAGGTGTGAAATTTGTTTGTATTATAGGCGAAAATGAGTTGAAAGAAGCAAAAGTCGCAGTTAAGAATATGAGCACTGGGGGGCAAGAGAAGATAAAAATAAATGTGTTACCCAAAGTATTATTAGAGAGATTAAGGAATGTATGATCTGTCATTGCTCGTCTTTTTTCCCCACCATTGGTGGGAGGGGACTAAAGGGAGGGTGTGAGTCTGTATCATGTTTAAAAACAGAGTGATTATTAAAAATCTTGGAACTCACGTAGGAAAAGCAATTCTTCTTTCAGGCTGGGTGCACGGCCTTAGGGTTTTGAGTAAATTTAGTTTTTTAATTTTGAAAGACCGAAGTGGCAGTGTTCAGTGTGTGGTTGATCACTCTATTTTTGATGCTACAAAACTTCATCTTGAAGATATTGTTCTCGTCGAAGGAAAAGTTGTTGAGGATAAGAGATCTAAAATCGG
>JACOXK010000036.1 GCA_016182335.1 Deltaproteobacteria bacterium
GCTCATTCCCAAAACGTTTAACGCCACGCCTCTGGCCTTTACTATCACGACCGTTTCGGGAACTACCACCAGCTTTTTTTGTTGCCATAACTTATTATTCCTTTTCTTTTAATTTTGTTTTTTTCTTAAGTGGGACCTTTTTCTTGAGCACCCCCGCCTTTGATTTAACGACAGAAGCTTTTGCGACAAGCTTTTTCTTTGACTTCTTAACAGAAGTTTCATTCTCAACCTCAACAGAGCTACTTTCTTGAACTGGGACCTTCACTAAAGCTTCTTTTCTCTTAGAAGCACCACTTGCATGGATTCCAAGCACCTCAAGATGAGTTAAATTCTGACGATGCCCCTGTTTCTTGCGATAACGTTTTCTTCTTTTATATTTAAAGATAATAAGTTTCTTGCCTTTTTCTTGATCTAGAATCTTACATTCAACATAGGCACCTTCAACTATCGGGGTGCCCACAGCAACACTTTCTTGCCCACCAATGAAGAGGACACGACCCAGCTCTACTGTATCACCTGACGAACCAGCAAGTTTTTCAACCAGATAGCGCTTTCCAAGTTCTACTTTGTATTGTTTTCCGCCTGTTTCAATAACTGCGTACATAATTCATTACTCCACAAATTTAAATAATCCCTGATATGTACAAGCCACGGGTTTTCATGTCAAGAAAGGATCTTAGACTGCCCTGTATAACTTGTTGCCATAATTTGAGCCATCTCAGAATGATTTTTGTGACACTAAAAAATCATTCTGAGACATTGAGATCTCTATGATTTCAAACTGTTCTCGGTGAAAAGCTTTTTCTTTCGCAAACAAAAATTCTTTGCCAGTGGCTTTGGCATAATAGGCCTGTGTCTCCTTATCATTTTTCATCTCTTCTATGACGTCAGGGTGAGCTCGAATGAGCAGTTTTTCCGTTTTGACGCTCTTAGTCTTTTTCTTAAATTCTTTCCAAATATCCAAACTAATCGTAGCCACATTCTTCAAAAAGCCACGCCCATCACAGTAAACACAAGGCTCACAGAGAACACTTAATAGGCTATCACTTGTTCGCTTTCGAGTCATTTGGGCTAAACCCAATTCAGTTATGTTAAGAAGATGCGTTTGAGCTTTATCGGAAGTTAAGGCCTCCTCAAATGATTTATACAATTTCTCCCTGTTTTTATGATCTTCCATATCAATAAAATCGACTATAATGATACCGCTGCAATTTCTTAACCGCAGTTGTCTAGCCACCTCATCAGCAGCTTCCAAATTAGTCTGGATTAAGGTTTGTTCGAGGTTCTTTTTTCCTACAAATCGACCTGTATTAACATCAATAACAGTGAGTGCCTCAACCTGATCTATAATGAGATATCCACCTGATTTCAGCCAAACTTTTCGACCAAGTGCCCTATCAATTTCTTTTTCGATACCATAAACATCAAAAATTTCTTCGTTCAATGTATGTAGTTTGACCAATTTTTTGAGTTTTGGATTAAAACTGCGAATGAAGTTTACAATGTTCTTGTTGACTTCCTTCGAATCTACAAACATCACTTCTGATTCAGAGTTAAGTCTATCTCGAATAATTCTCAAAGGTAAATCCAGCTCTTCATGAATTAAAGAAACTGGCTTTGCTCGATGAAACTCAGTTTCCACTTTCTTCCAAATTTTCATGAGATAGGAAAGGTCTGCCTTAAGACTCTTAAGCTGCTGATCACCTGACACGGTTCTAACGATGAGACCCATATGAGCTGGACGAATGTCCTCGATCATCTGTTTTAAGTTTTTCCGATCCTCTTCATTTGTAATGTGCCTAGAAATCCCAACATGATCCGTTGTCGGCATAAGAACCAAGTAACGGCCCGGAAGGCTTATATGACAAGTTAATCTGGCACCTTTTGTTCCAATTGGATTTTTGGATACTTGAACAAGGACATCATCACCTTCTTTCAAAAGTTGAGAAATATCTCGTTTTCTTTGATGACGAAAATTCCTTCTTCTCTTTGGATGAGAAAAGGACTCTTCTGGTGATGAAACATGAAATTGGTCTTTAGGACTGAGGATCTCATCAACATGAAGAAATGCAGTTCGATCCTCTCCGATATCTACAAAAGCAGCCTCCATTCCTGGAAGAACCCGTATCACTTTACCTTTATAAAGATTTCCTAAAAGCCCCTTATCCTTATGACGCTCTATATAGAGTTCAGAAAGACGGTTATCTTCCAAAATAGCGACACGTGTTTCTTCAAAACGAGCATTGACAAGAAATCTGGTTTTGCCAGCCATAAAATCATCCTTTAGGCCGGAACTGGATTTAATATTCTATGTGGAAGGACAAAAATTTTCCATTGACCTTAAGCCAATCGACTGTAACTTTTTCAACTTGTGCTCCGGATGGTCCCTCATGGCACCACTCCACAAGTCTTTTTAAACTTTCTTCTGGACCTTGCGCTATAATGTCGACAGATCCATTTTCCAAATTTTTTACCCTACCACAAATCCCAAGTTCCTGGGCCTTTGTTTCCGTATAAGCTCGAAAAAAAACTCCTTGCACCTTCCCATAAACAACAATGTGAACTTGTTTGTCTAACACTTAAGCTTGCTCTTCAACTTATCTTATCGTCTCATTAAGTTCATAACTTGACACCGGAAAACGTGAACTATAGCATCTTTTGACCCAAGTTCAATACTCGTGGAGACACATTGACTATTTCAATTAATAAACCTGCTGATTTAGCGCCTTTCATTGACCACACTTTATTAAAACCAGATGCGACCCATGAAGAACTTAAGAATCTGTGTCAAGAAGCCATTCAATATAGTTTTGCAACAGTTTGCGTGAATTCCTCTAATATCGCTCTTGTTAAGTCCTATCTAAAGGATAGTTCTGTAAAACCCATTGCTGTTGTTGGATTCCCGCTAGGGGCATGCTCCACATCAGCTAAGGTTTTTGAGGCCCAAGAAGCTCTTGCACAGGGTGCTTGCGAAATTGATATGGTCATGAACATTGGCGCACTTAAAAGTAAAGATTACCTCAAAGTATTTCAAGACATCGAAGAAGTTGTCGTGGGTTGCAAAAAAATTCCGGTTAAGGTCATCCTTGAAACCTCTTCTTTGGACAACAACGAAAAGTCCATTGCTTGTGCCCTATCAAAAATGGCTGGGGCTGCCTTTGTAAAGACATCCACAGGGTTTGGGGGAGGTGGAGCCACTGTTGAGGATATTCGGTTGATGAGAAAAATCGTGGGGCCTGACATGGGAGTAAAAGCCAGCGGTGGTATCAAAAATTTTGAAGATGCTGTTCAACTGATAGAGGCAGGAGCAAACAGACTTGGGTCAAGTAAAAGTGTTTCTCTTGTCACACAATGAATAAAAAATCCTTCCAAAAAGTAGTCTTGATGACTCTTGATAGTGTGGGCGTTGGAGCACTTCCTGACGCAAAACAATTTGGGGATGAGGGGGCTCATACTTTAGATCATATTGCTAGGCACTATCATGAACTAAAACTGCCCAATTTAGAAAGCCTTGGATTGGGAAACATTCCAGGAGTAGAAAATTTTTTAAAGATCTCGCATCCACAAGGTTTTTATGGAAAATGTGAAGAAAAAGCCCCTGGAAAAGACACGACATCGGGTCATTGGGAAATTGCTGGGGTCATTTTGGAAAAGGATTTTGCAACTTTTCCTGATGGATTTCCAAAAGCGCTTATTGATGAATTTAAAAATAAGACGGGCATTCCCGAAATTTTAGGAAACTATGCGGCCTCGGGAACTGTCATCATTGAGGAACTTGGATTGGAGCACCTTCAAACTAAGGCACCTATTGTTTACACATCAGCAGACAGTGTATTTCAAATTGCAGCCCATGAAGACGTTTTCAGCATTGAGGGGCTCTACCACATTTGTAAAATGGCTCGACGTATCTGTGATCACTGGAATATTGGTCGGGTGATTGCACGACCCTTTTACGGCAAGCCCGGAGAGTTTACCAGGTCTTACAAAAGACGTGATTTTAGTATGAAGTTGCCTGTGCCATCGATATTAGATTTTCTTTGTCAGACCGGAAAATCCGTTGTGGGTATTGGAAAAACACCCTATATTTTTGCTGATACTGGTTTTACGAAATCACTATCAACAAGAAACAATCATGAAGGAATGATTGTTTCTCAACAAGAACTCTCGAGTCTTAAAGATGGCCTCATTTTTACTAATCTTGTCGATTTCGACACCTTGTATGGACACCGCCGTGACGTGAAGGGCTATGCGCAATCACTTCTTGAATTTGATAATGACTTGGGAAGGTTTATAAAATCCATGGACGAAAATTCCATATTAATTCTTACAGCGGATCATGGCTGTGACCCCACTTTTCGTGGCACGGATCATACTCGAGAGTATGTCCCACTCCTTGTATATTCAAAAAAAAAAAAAAAAGGAACCTCTTTGGGAATTCGACAAAGTTTTGCTGACATTGGAAAAACAATTTTAGATATATTCCATATTGAAAATCCTCTTCCCGGGCTTAGTTTTCTACCCCAGCTTTTACAATCATGAACGCCATAGACCTTAT
>JACOXK010000037.1 GCA_016182335.1 Deltaproteobacteria bacterium
TAGATTGCCATGTCTCACTTCGTTCGACTCGCGATGACTAGCGAGGGCAAGAAGATCTAGATAATATTCTGTCATAGGGTATCGATAAACCTTTCCGTGAAAATACTTCTGGGAAAGAGTTATCGGATGGGTTAAGAGAGTCCTTCTTTGATAGCGAGCGTACCCAATTCGAACTGGAATAGTGGCAAGAGACGTCACCAGAGCGCTGGACAATGAATTTGGGCATAAAAAAGCAATGTCGAAGTGGGCAGATCGTAATTGATAGGCCTCCCTCCACAATGAGTATTGAATAGAAATATAATCATCGTAATAGGGTGCCCCCTCAAGCAAATCTTTAAACATGGATTTTCCATAAAGCGTTATAGAAGTATTTGGATAAGCCTTTCGCAAAGCCTGTAAAAACGGCGTAGCCATGACCACATCCCCCACCCAGTTTGGGAGTCTCACAATGATTTTCATGGGAAGAAACTACAACAGTCCAAGTAGGAAAGAAAGAAAAGTTTTATAAGACCCTATGCTTAACTCAAATTTTTTCTGGGGTGGCGATGTAAACTATTTCTTCCTCCCGAAAACGTTGTAAAATATATTAGGACGAAGTAACTCGAGGCATTTAAGAGCTAAACTTATTGAGATCCAACACGTACGATCTGCTTAACTTATCATGCCAGCACTGTCTTTTTTTGTCCCATAGACAAGAAAAAAAACCAGCACCCAGCGGTAAACAAGAAAGAATATACCCACCAGCTCTCAAAAAAGATTGTAACAAAGTAAGTTGATGTTCATGAGGTTTTGAGGGTACAACTTGAAGTCCTATGACTCTCTTTCCCAATGTTTTTCCAGAAACATAAAAACAACTTTGAAAATAGAGAAGATCAAATAAAAATACAATCGAGTAAAAAGAGAGCAGATAAAATGCTTCTGGTTCGGCTGGTATCATGATGAGCTTCAAAAGAGCAATGAGCAAAGAGTTCATCACTATCAGAACAAAAATATCAATGCTCATAGCTAAAAATCTTTTATGAAAACCTGCGTTCTTAAAGGAGGCCGTCAGTGAAAAGTGAGAAGAAGGATGAGATTGCCATGGTCTTCGAAGAGCTTGCGCGTAGTAGATCTCGCAATGTCGAGACAAATGAAGAAGTTCTGGTCTCAATGGTACCTGATAGGGTAATCGAGAAATTCTGTGTTTGTAAAACTGTATGAATTGAAGAGGGCCGTATTTATTATAAATTTCATCTGCTAAACTGGCTACAAAAGAGGGAAGGGGTACTATTTTCCCAGAGTGCAAGGCCGAGTGCATCCAAATCATTTTAAGGCGAGTGTGGAATGGATCAATATTCAATGCTTTGTCGAAAAATTTCAATGCCCTCCCATAAGCATGGGCTTTTAAATACCTATAACCCTTTTTAAAAAATACTTTCTCTGCAGATGAAGTAAAACGCAGGTTGTGAAATGTAAGTGGAAAATCTATAAAAAGTTTCGTAAGCACCGTGCCTGCCAAAAAACCTCCTGCGTGTGCATGAAAACCAATACTGCTTGAAGATGGCAAATGGATACTATCAATCATACCTGCCAGCTGGGTTATTCCCCAAAATGCTGCCAGTGCCAGTGTTGGAATGTAAAAAAAACCTATATCAAACGGTGGAATAAAATAAAAAATCTTAACTTTATTTCTCATATTTGAAACTACGTACGCGCCAAGAAGCGCTGAGATAGCACCGCTAGCGCCTATCAGAGGAACATCTTGAAACGTTGAAAACTTTGAATGGAACTGTACGGAAAAAAAGCCACCTGCCAGGATTAAAAACATCAGCCAAAAGCTTCCATAGCGTTCTTCTAGAAATCTTCCAAAAAACCAAAGAAAAAAAATATTTACAAAAAGATGCAGGAATGAGCCATGAATAAAAAGTGATGAAATAAAACTTATAATACTTGGCCTTTCTGGAACAAAACCATTTCTCCCGATGAAACTTTCTCTTAAGTATTTTTCTTGAATTTCTTGCTGTATGGATTCTTGGATTACCGAGTCTTGATGGGAAGCAATGCTTCTCTCGTTTTTGATAAGAGCTTCAAATTTATTTTCATCTTCAAAAATATAAGGAAAAGATTGGACGGATATGAAAACGGTGATTCCAATCAAAAACCAGGTCAGAGGTGTGTTCTTTACAATTTTATTCTGGTGGTCGATGGGTACAAAAAACATGTACCTTTCTTATCGGCACTATTATTCAGATGGCTTTAACTTCACAATGTCATTGCGAGGAATGCCAAGGGCATTCCGTGGCAATCTATAAACTTAATCAATTGGTTTTAACATGGTCCAAGGATTAAGAGCCATTTCAAGTGTTTTTTGATCCAAGATTTTTTCTTCTTGGCAGATTTGTCGAATTGTTTTCTTTGTTTTATAAGCTTTCTTTGCCAATTCTGCTGCCTTGTCATAGCCAATATGGAGCACAAGAGCTGTACAAAGGGCAAGGCTTTTTTCGATTGAGTTTTCACAAGTTTCTTTGTTGGCTTTGATGCCATCAATGCATTTGACTCTAAAAATAATAACTACATTGGAAAGCAGACTGATAGAATTCAGAAGATTACATGCAATCATGGGCATCATCACATTGAGCTCAAAGTTGCCGGCCTGAGCTCCTAGGGTAATGGCAGTATCATTACCGATGACCTGAGCGCATACTTGGAGAACAGATTCTGCAATCACAGGATTCACTTTACCAGGCATAATCGAAGAACCAGGTTGTGTTGAAGGGATTTCGATTTCACCCAAGCCACAGCGTGGGCCACTTGAGAGCCATCGAATGTCGTTGGCAATCTTTGTCAAAGCTACCGCCAATGTTTTCACAGAGCCACTCACTTGCAAACACGTGTCTTTTGAGGCTTGTGCCTCAAAGTGGTTTTTAGCTTCAATAAAATTAAATGGATTGCCACGGCTTCTTTCCGAAGCCTCGCAATGACGGGAAAGCGATATATTCAGTTCTTCGCACACGAGCTGTGAAAAATTCTTGTGAGTGTTGATGCCTGTTCCGACGGCTGTTCCTCCCAAAGCAAGTTCTGAAAGCAGGCAGTAGCAGCTTTCAATTCTCTGAATGCAATTTTTTATTTGAGCGGCATAACCACTGAATTCCTGTCCCAATGTTATGGGTGTAGCATCTTGTAAATGGGTGCGGCCAATTTTGACAATATTTTTAAATTCTTCAGATTTTTTTTCTAAACTGCGTTGCAATTTTTTTAGTTCTGGAATCAGCCTGATTTTAAGATCTAAAAAAGTAGCGATGTGAATAACGCTTGGAATCACATCGTTACTCGATTGACCTAAGTTAACATGATCGTTTGGGTGAATGGGTTTCTTTGAGCCAATAGCACCACCTAAAGACAGATTGGCGATATTGGCAATGACCTCATTGGCGTTCATGTTGGTTGATGTTCCAGAGCCGGTTTGAAAAACATCAACTACAAAATGTAGGTCGTATTCGCCATGAGCTACTTTAAGGGATGCGTTTTGAATTGCACTGGCAATTTTGCCATCAAGAAGTTTTAATTTTTTATTCACAACAGCGCAACAAGCTTTGAGATAACCCAAAGAATGAATGAAAGAAGAGGGCATGTGCCAGCCACTTACCGGAAAGTTTTCAACAGCTCTTTGGGTAGAGGCTCCATAAAGACAATCGACTGGAACTTTCATTTTTCCCATCGAGTCTTTTTCAATTCGGTATTTCACACAAATATCCTAATCCTGTCATCCCGAGCTTGTCGAGGGTTGATTTTGTCATTCAGAGTCCTATCGAAGCCCTGGCGAAGACGGACGAAGAATCGATATTAAGTTTTTTTAAAATATGTCGAGAAGAGAAGTATCGATCCTTCAGCTTAACGGCTTCAGGATGACAATGAGCTTGGTCGCAATGACAGAGGACACATGCAATTTAAAGTACTACTTATCGCTATATTTTTTGTTACTCTTCTAGATCTATGTGAAGCTCAACCCGTGGAAGAGGAGTGGGCCTCTGCCTGCAATGTTGAAAATAAATTGAGCTTTGTTTACGAGACACCTCATATTCAGGCATTCACTCATGAAGAGTCTCTATTAAAACTTGTTCTTGAACAAGAAAAAGTAAAAGAACAAGAACAGTGCGCTCAGATACTTCATAAACAATCTGGTTTTCAAAGCGCTCACTGTGCACAGGGATGTGTTCATCAACATCAATGCAAAATTAAAAGCGTTTTTGAAAACTGTGCCACCCGTTGGGAGGCAGCTTTTCGAGATGGAGTTGAAAAGGAATCGCAATCTCTGTGTCGCGGTGTCTTGGATGCTTTTGAAGTTATTGATCTGCAGCGTCATCCGTGGTTTGGAAGCCCACGTCGGGAGGAATGTTTTTTGGGAATTTCTATTGAAGGTAGCGACTCTTGCCTGGGACTTGAGCAACCTACTTTAGAAGGGGAATAGGAGTGAACCCTCTCGCCCGGCCTAAAGGCCGGGGCTTCGGGCCTCTGGCATGCTGGCTTTTACTGCTCCCGAATGTATCTTTTGATCATTTCTTCTTGAG
>JACOXK010000038.1 GCA_016182335.1 Deltaproteobacteria bacterium
ATGCATCTTTGCTTTCCAAGCAATGGCAGAAAGATAAAGTTTTAATTAGAGATAAAAATATTTCTTTCTATCTTTGTAAAGAATCTTTTGATGATCCGAAAATATTACATGCTCAGTCAAAAAAAATAACGAGATATGGATTAATAGCTCTTGTTGCTGTGGGCGATCATATTATTCCGCATGAAAAAACGTTTCAAAAATATGTGGAAGACAGAGCCCAAGTTACTTTGCACACAGACTTACAACTCGAATGTGTTTTCTCGATGTTTGAGAATAAAAGCGTTTCCTTAAAAGCTCTATGGGTTGAAAGTGATAAACAACGCATCCAGTTCAAAAAGGATTCTTATGAATTACTTATGAATGAAATCCATGACTCACAGATCATCCATCATATTTGTGAAAAACTTCAGGAAAATAAAATTTATATTATTGATGGTCATCATCGCTTTGCAGCATTGAATTATTATCACGAGAAAAAAAAATCAAAAGATAAATATGTCATGATGTATCTTACAAATTTATGTGATGAGGGGCTTTGTGTATTATCAACTCACAGGGCTGTTGTTTGGAAAAATAATATTGACGCTTCACAGCTGCTATCAAATAGTGGCCTTCGGTTTGAAACTTATCCATGGGAAACAGGATTGAGAAAGATTCAGAGTTCTTCTTGTCTTATTGGGTTGAGTTCAAAATCTAACCCAGCGATGATTAAAGTATTTGATGCTTCGGACTGCGCTTTGCAATCTCCAAAACACTTAAGGCTCATTGATAAACTACTTCAGGATAATCCTTCACAGGTGGATTATGTTCGTGGGCTTTTTGATTATGAGAGGTCTTTAGTTCAAGAAATACAAAACCAAAAATATGACAGTGTTTTTTGGGTATCTCCTGTTTCATGGAATGAGTTTTTTGATGTAACAGATCATCGCACCGTTATGCCTCAGAAAAGCACTTATTTTTATCCTAAGATTTTATCTGGAACAGTGATTTATCCCCTCTGGCAGGAATAACTCCAATTAAAAAAAATATTTTTTTGACCTCTCTTCTTGTAAGAAAGCTGTTTATTTTTTTAAGAATATCTATCTTCATAAATTGAAGTTGATGCAATAGGGGAGAGTTTTGAACCAGACACGTAAGCTGTCCCTTTTCGAATTTCTGTGGAAATGTTTGTCTTGCAAGACCATCGCCCACTATGTTTTCCCACTGCATTTGAATTTGGGCTTCGATGAGTTTGTGATGTGAGGACGTTTTTCGAAAGATAGAATCTAAAATTTCAAAAACGGGTGTTGGAAATAAATCTTTTGAGTTCAAGCAAGTAATTTAAGATGACTCTTTACTTGCGCCTACGCGCACCTTGCCGGCTGCAACCTCACGTAAAGCAACAACGGATGCTTTATTATCAGGGTCATCGATGAGAGGTTCAGCTCCTTTTAAAAGCTGTTTTGTTCTTTCCGTAGCCAATATGACAAGTTCAAAGCGATTAGGAACTTGTTTCAGACAATCTTCAACAGTGATTCGAGCCATTTATCCTCCTGGATCCCCGCTAGTTGCTCTCGTTTCACTCGAGCTCTGTGCAGGGATGACAAACGAGTAGCATGGTTGCCAGAAGTTGGCAACTTCAGTATTCTCAATTTATTGAGGCGGCAGGGTGTTATCATCATGCTGTTGTTCCTTTATAGCATTCAAGGTCATTCGTACATTGATGGTTTTCAAACAGTTCCTGCAGATCCTGTCCCACATGGAGTTGTTCATTTTGGTCTGAAAATTGGCACTTACTCATCGTTGAATTTAGTAGACATTCCACTCTCTGGAAAGCTTCTTTTAGGCCCAATGCTGTACTTCGACATGGGACTAGGAGATATAGCTGATTTTCACGCATCTTGGGATGGATATAGAAGCCTGAAAGAGGACTCCCAGTTTGGTAACACAGGCGAGTGGGGGGACCCCTATTTCCATACCAAATTACGGCTTTTGCACGGGCAGGATGTGCCAACTGTTGCTATAAGTTTCGGCGCTAAGGAGCCTGCTGCATCGGATGAGTCACATCTGGGAACAGATCAAGCGGATCTTTTTATTGTGACACATTTTTCCAAGCCTTTTCTTTCTACACTGTGCCATATTAATTTTGGACTGGGAATTTATGGGGATCAAAATGGTTTGGCAAGGCAAAAAGATGCTGTTATGTATAGCGGATTGGTTGAGTATGAATTGATGCCTGGTTTTGAGATGGGGTGGGAGCTGGCTGGACAATTTAAAGAATCAGGTTCGGACCTCAACAGAGGTGTTATGAGGCTTGGTTTGAAGAAAAATATTTCTCAAAAATGGGACGTTCATCTACTGGGAAGCGCTGGTTTCATATCTCAAAGTGAAGAATGGGGACTTCTTATGGGGATTCAATATTCAAATAAAATATTGAAATAAATGAATGGACTACCCAGCTCAGTATGGCTGAATTTTACAAACCGCCATGGGTTATGCCATTTTTGAATGATTTTTGTGAAACTAAAAAATTATTCAAGAATACTGAGAGCTCGCAGTGATGATATAGATGAAAGAGTATAAATTTCTAGAAATTGAGGACAAATGGCAAAAAAAATGGCCGACGCTTTCCTGTTTTAAATCTAAAATTCAAAAAGCTCAAAAAAAATTTTATTGTCTTACAATGTTTCCTTATCCGTCAGGAACGCTTCACGTAGGACATGGGAGAAATTATATTATTGGTGATGCACTCGCCCGCTATAAAATGAAAAAGGGATTTGATGTTTTTCACCCCATGGGATGGGATGCTTTTGGACTGCCTGCTGAAAACTATGCGATTTCTCATAAAGTTCATCCGAGGGATTCAACACTTAAAAATATAGATTCTTGCAAAAAACAGTTCAAACGTTGGGGGCTGGTTTATCCCTGGGAACACGAGGTTACGACATGTGAGCCGTCCTATTATCGATGGACCCAATGGCTCTTTTTGCAGTTTTATAAAAAGGGGCTTGCTTATCGAAAAAAAGCCTCAGTGAATTGGTGTCCATCTTGTGCGACGGTGCTTGCAAATGAACAGGTCGCAGAAGGCTCCTGTGAGCGTTGTGATACTGCTATAATCAATAAGAAGCTGACTCAGTGGTTTTTAAAAATTACTGACTATGCAAACAAGCTTTTAGAGGATCTTCAAGATTTGAAAAATTGGCCAGATCGCGTCAAAGCGATGCAGGCGCACTGGATTGGGAAAAGCAGTGGGATTTCAATTTTATTTAAAGGGGCGGATTTCAATGCTGAATTGAAGTGTTTTACGACCAGGCCTGATACAATTTATGGTGTCACCTATGTTGCCATATCTGCAGAGCATCCTGTTTTAAGTGAATTAAAGTTTGACCGGTCGGTGAAAGAATTTATTGAAAAAATGAAATCTAAGGTTGTTCGTCCTGAAGATGTTTTGGATAAAGAAGGCATTTTTTCTGGTTATCATGTTTTAAATCCCGTCAACGGTGCAAAAGTTCCTATGTGGATCACTAATTACGTTGTTATGGATTATGGGACTGGTTGTGTGATGGCAGTGCCTGCTCATGATCAAAGAGATTTTGAATTTTCAAAAAAGTATCATTTACCGCTTAAAATTGTCATACAGCCAGTAAAGGGAAAAGATTGCTACAGTCCTTCTGGCCTCGCAATGACGTTATCAGAAGACTCACTGTTAGAAGCTTTTGTAGAAGAGGGGATTCAGGCTGATGAAAGTCCGTTTGCAGGAAAACCTTCAGGGGAAGTTATTCAGCTGATGGGCGATGAACTTGTTAAAAGGGCTTTTGGTGTCAAAGAAACGACTTATAAATTAAGAGATTGGCTTGTTTCAAGGCAGCGCTATTGGGGAGCTCCTATTCCTATTGTTTATTGTGATCATTGTGGAGAGCAACCGATTCCAGAAAAAGACTTGCCCGTTGTTCTTCCTATGGATGTTGTATTTAAGGGGGAAGGCGAATCTGCGCTTGCACGGCACTCCGCATTTTCAAAAGTTACTTGTCCTAAGTGTAAGAAAAGTGCACGTCGAGAAACAGATACAATGGATACGTTTGTAGATTCATCATGGTATTTCTTGCGATATTTTTCTGCACAAGACGATACTCAAGCTTTTGATACGAAGATGGTGAACCATTGGTGGAGTTTCTGGAAATGTAAGCGAGTGCAGCCCAACTTCCGCCATCTGGACTTCGTCCGATAGATTTGTCTATGCCAGGATCAGAGTTGTATGGGACGTTATCTACAAGAGTTCCTGAAGAATCTTTTAAGTAAATGCTATCTTTGCCGTTATTTAAACGGTCACTCACATCAAATGTCAAAAATCCATTTGCTGTGATTGTTCCTGAAAGAGGCTTCATAGTAGAAGTGCTGTCTACCAGTGTCCAACCAGATAAATCTATGCTGTTTGAGGTTGGATTATAAATTTCAATCCAATCTTCACCGTTAGATGGGTGAGGCAGAAATTCATTTAATAAAACATCTGAAGCAAAAACAAACTCTGCCCCAAAAAAGAGGAATAAAATAGTAAGACAGAATTGCCCTTCCTACCCCTTCATATCTTTTTGGTGCAATATCTAACCCTGTATGAGTTCCTAGGAAATATACCTCTCCAAATTCTGTAGTGATGGTGGTTTCATCAGGGTATCCCCGGAGCGGGGAGCCAAGTTTGCCATTATCCAAAAAGTTATGCGGGTTAGTCCTTGTACCTACCACTTTTCCTCCTTCTACTTTGGCATTTTCATAAACTTCATAATGTAAGTGAGGGCCGGTAGAACAGCCTGTTGAGCCCATGGCTGCAATGCTGTCGCCTTTGTTAACAGGACCTATTTTTGCTCCAATATTCCCTAAAGCTGAGGTAATAGATGTAATGTCTGCCCTAAGCCTTGCTATTTCTTGCTGGTATCTGGCTTCATCATTTTGGGTGACCAATAAAAGTTCATCCTTATCTTTTTTTTGCTGTGCCAGCTGAGTTTTATAAACTTCCAAATCCTTATATAACTTTTCTGCAGCAGTCTGTCTTACCTGTTTATCCTGTTTTTGGTCATTGTAAGCAAGTTTTGTTGCTTGCAGCTCATATAATTTTTTCTTGTCATATGCTTGGGCAACCTGGATGTATTTTAATCTTCCCACCAGATCGGCAAAACCGTGAGAAGAAAATAATAGATTGAAACTTGAGACAGTATTGCTGTACTTATATGTTTGGACAATCCTCCTGAGCAGGAGTTCAGATAAAGAATCTAAAGATATAGAGATTCTGTCAATACGGGTTGAGAGCTCTGAAATTTCTCTTTTGAGCTTTTCTATTTTTAGATTTGTTTCCTCAATTTTTAAAAGGGTTACTTTAGTTTGACCATCAATCAATGCCAGTTGTGATTTTAAAGTTTTCTCCTTCTTTTGAGCATCTTTTAAAATGCTTTCCAATTTTTCAATCTCAGCTTGTTTTTCTTGTAATTTCTGGGTAAGGTCTTCAGAAGATTCAGCAAAGCTAGGTGTTATAGAGGATAGAAAGAATAAAAGTACAAGAGTGAAAGCTAAGAGTTTTAGTAATAATTTTTTCATCTCCTTTAGCCATTAAATTTTCAAGTAACGCTTGACTGCTCCAAAAGACCCTATTCCTCCAATGATTAAAGCAACCAAAGTAACTGATATAAGAAGAATTAACATAAATAAGGGATTAACAGGCAGCATGTTTACTTCTCCTAAATATCCTTTAAGCCAGGGGGTAAAATACCAGAGCATACCGTAGCTGACTACCCAAGCTGAGATGGCGCCGGCCACTCCATAAAATATCCCTTCAAGGATAAAAGGAGTTCTGATAAAAGAGGGAGAAGCCCCAAGCAGTCTCATTATTTCAATTTCTCCCCTCTTAATTCTGATCTTAAATCCAATAATCATAATCACCACCAGCAGGGCAAAAATCATTAAAAACCCAACTGTTGTTAAGCCCACCATCCTGATAACCCAGGTTAAAGATGTTAATGTTTCAACTACGTCTTCTGGTACAATCACCTCTGATACAACAGGCTCTTTTTTTAAGATCTCAGCAATAGGAGATAAGTCTTCTGGAGTTTGGGTAGAAATTTCAAGCGATGCTGGCAGGATATTTGCTGTCACCAACTCTAAAAGAGCAGGATCATTTTTATTTTTTTCTCTATAAACTTCTAATGC
>JACOXK010000039.1 GCA_016182335.1 Deltaproteobacteria bacterium
GTTTATTTTTCCAAACTTGTCGTATTTTAAATAAATCGTACCTAGATTTTTCACCGTAACTTCAATCGGATTACCTGCGGCATCGTGTTTGAAACTCACGGTTTTTGACTTTCCTTTTTCATCTTGATCAATAAATTGATCAATGCGTCCTCTGTCATCATAATGAATCAAAACTGCAACCTTCTGGGTGAGGTCTCCTAATTTTTCAGTTCTGCTAGCTTTTTTAAGATCGCCCTTGGAACTATATTCAAATTCAAGTTTTAAATTGCCTCGTATCACTTCTTTAATTTTATGAGCCAAATCTTTTTCATAATAAGAGTATTGAATGACTTCCCCACTAGGTTCTATGACTTCTGTAATTCGGCTTTTATTATCATATTTAAATGTTTTTTGACGAATGGAAGTGGGAGTTCTGCCAGTTGGATCTTTAACCATTTGCGCTATTTTCAAAGGCTGCCCACAACACTCTGAAAGTTCTGTCTCTTCAACGAAGTCGCCTCTTTCTACACGCACTTTTTGTACAAATCGCGTGTTATTGGCCCGCATCCCGTACCAGCGTTCGTATTTTACAATTTCAGTGGACATTGGTTTGTCTTTTAGTTTATACACACGTTTCACGGTCGTTTTCGTGTGCATGGCCTTTCCAAGATCTTTTTCAGGCCAATAAGCGTATTGCGTCTCGAAAGCATTTTCACTCGCTCGATAGGTTTTAATTCGATTCGTTGGATAATAGGATATGAACTCTTCATGGGTTTCTTTTTTGGATTCTTCCTCCTTCTTGAACGGGCTCTGAACGACGGGGGAAACATTAATATCTTTCAGGTGGCTCAAGTTATGATTCTTGTCATACTCATAAAAACTTTCGTCATTTTTTTCATTCTTTGCATGAACGAGATTTTTCTTATCATCATATTCATACCAGCGTTTTTGTCCCGTCGATGATTCTACAGAAGCAAGCAAACCTTGATTATTGTATTTTAATTTAATGTATTGTCCCACTTTATTTTTGATCGCACTCACTTGAAATAATCGCTGAGGATCCTCAATATATTCGTAGCTTAGATAATTTCCTGCAACGTCTGTTTCACGAAGAAGACGCCCTTGAATATCATAAAATTGGGTTTTTCCCGTCATGATAAATTTTCGAACATATCCTGACATACTTATGGTTTGATTCCCTTTTTGCATTTTAAAATGGGTATATTGAAGAGATTCTGCGCCTCTATCGTGAGATGCAAATGATGTTTCTATTGGGTACGAAAAAACTTTATAATTATGAGCTTGCGCCCATCTTTCTCTTAAGAGCTCACTTTTGATCAGTTCTTGCCGCATTTGAGCTTGTTTAGCTGTCGGGAATTTTTTAGAAAGATCAAGAGCTACAATTTCAATGATTTTCTTTTGCAAAAACGTGTTATCTTTTTCTAGTTGAGCCTTTATACTTTGCGTTTGCTCTGATTTTGGAATTCTTGAAAAAATAGAGTCATAGAATTTTGTTCTTTCTTTTTGAGGAATATTTTCTGGTGTAAACACAGTTCCAAAACCATGACCATCCCAAATACGAATATTTCCACTTGAGAGGATTTCAAATTTTTGTTGGATGTTGGTGCGCCAACCGTAGCCTAGGAGGCCTTCCTGGGTATCCATGCTGTTGTAAACTCGGTCTAAAGCGAGGTCAAATCCAGGGCCTTTAATGTCGAATTCACGAATGCCTTCTTGAAAACTTCCCTGCTCGGGGCTCACCTGCCCCGCCCATCCCCCTCTACTCACCACAAACAACGCCACAAAAAACAACAAAAAAAATGATGACGGGTGGCATGGGTCGGGAGCCCACCAATGAGCGCCTGCAGGCCTACCGGCCGAAGCCGTCGATTGGGGGTGACCCGTGACAGGACCCGTCATCATTTTAATTAAATTAAATAATCTCATAACACCCACTCTACACCCTTATCGTCACAATTTTTTTAATAATGAGCCCACCCGCCAACTGCATAAGCAGCATCATGCCTAAGATGAAGTAGCCCCACGGGTTTGTGAAAAGAATGGTGACATGCTCAGGGTCAACGAAATAGAGCATCAGCAGAAGTACAAACGGTATGGCTGTAATGATAGCCCCCTGCATGATTCCCATCATGACCATAGAAGAAATCTTTTTTTCGACTTTGATTCTTTCTCGAATTGTATGAACTATCGTATCGAAAGTTTCAGAGAGGTTACCACCTGTTTCTCTTAAGATGACAATAGCTGTTACAAACATCTGCACATCTTCGGAAGGAACACGTTCTGCCAATTTAACAAAGGCCTCATCCATTGGCACACCCACTCGCTGTTGAGAAAGAATAAGATTGAATTCTTGAGAAAAGGGATTTGGCATTTCATCCACAACAACACCAATCGCCTGCATCAGGGAAAGACCGGATTTTAAGCCATTTGATATGAGAGTGAGCCCGTCCATCATTTGTGACGTAAACTTCATCATTCGTTGTTGAATCATGAGAGCTATAATCCAGTGGGGAAGTTTCATGGCCAAATAAATCCAAATGCCTCCCAATAATAAACCTAAAAACCAATGTCCTTGAATGGCTAAAAGGCCTGCAAATACAACAAATCCAAAGGCAGTTGAAAAAACTAAAATGAAAAGAACTTTTTGGGGTGGGATCTCGATGAACATGCCATCAAGTTTAGAGACAATTTCATCAACAGATTTGGAGAGTGAAAATGAAAACTTTTTCTGGATAGAATCAAAGTTAGAATACACTATCCAAAAAACTAAAGTTCCAATAACTATCCCTATCAACACTTCCATCTCTTCTTCTCCACCCCTGCAACACAAGGATTGTTTATAAATAAAGTTCAATGAGACGGGTGGCGCAGGTTGGGGACCCCCAATGAGCGCCTGCAGGCCCACTGGCTGAAGCCGTCGATTGGGGGAAACCTGCGACAGGACCCATCAACAATAATTAACCCTTCTTCATAAACAAACCCATTGGTAAATTTATACCCTTCTGTTTTAACGCCTCCACAAACCGCGGCACAAAACCTGTAGCTTTAAACTGCCCTTGCACTTGTCTCTCGGCAGATACTCCTGATTGTTCAAATTTAAAAATATCTTGCATAGTGATTTTCTCACCTTCCATGCCGGTGATTTCTGCAACTTCTGTCACACGACGAGATCCATCAGCTGAAAACCTAGAGATTTGTATGATGATATTCACTGCCGAGGCAATTTGCTCTCGAATGGCACGAACGGGTAAATCCATCCCAGCCATCATAACAAGAGTTTCCAAACGCGAGAGACAATCCCTTGGCGAATTTGCGTGAATAGTTGTGAGAGATCCGTCATGGCCCGTGTTCATCGCCTGAAGCATGTCGAGTGCTTCTCCACCACGACACTCTCCTACGATAATTCTGTCAGGTCTCATTCTTAAAGTGTTTTTTACAAGGTCACGAATAGTGACAGCACCTTTGCCTTCAATGTTGGGAGGGCGCGCTTCCAGGCGCGCAATATGAGGTTGTTTTAATTGTAATTCCGCAGAGTCTTCAATTGTGAGAATTCTTTCAGTTGGAGGGATGAAGGAAGAGAGCACATTGAGAAGTGTTGTTTTACCAGTGCCCGTACCACCTGAAATAACAATATTAAGACGCGCCTCAATACAGGCCTTGAAGAATTCAGCCATTTCTTTTGTAAATGAGTTGTAGCGAATGAGGTCTTCTACTGTAAGTGGAATTTTTGAGAATTTTCTGATCGTAAGCATAGGCCCTTGAATGGAAAGAGGTGGAATAGAACATCATGGAAATATAGGAGACAGCGAAACAGAAACTTTCAGGCTGGAGATTAAAGATGGTGTTGTTCATCTTGAATTGTTTTTAGGTGAACCAAAGCATAAATGGGACTTCTTAGAGTTTTCTGAGGAAGTTGGAAGAGTTGCACAAAAGTTTCTTAAGAAAAAATAAAGGTGATATCTATGACACAGATAATTCAGCTTACTGGCAAGTATGCCTGCCAAGAGTGCGGGAGTTTTGTTTCTCCATACGATAAAAAGTGCGGAGTTTGCAAGAAAGAATTTAATGAAGGGCTCAAAGTAATCGAAGTCGATAAGTTGCGAAGAGAACAAAAAATGCCTTATAAATCTAGATTTAATATTATGAGAGACAAAGTGAGGAATAATAAAACTCTTGTTGTTGAGGACTTTGTTTCTGTATGGAAACTCAAAGAACTAAAAAGAATTTCTCTTCCGTAATCACTCTTTTTCTGTATAACCCAAAAAGAAAGGAAGGTCATCTGATTCTACATAACTGAGCAATTAGTTATGGCAACTACACCTTCCTTTCGTTTATGATAAAAATGGAAAGACAAAGAGAATGCAAATGCAGGGTGTGTGGAAAGAAATATCAACTGCCTGAAGCTTTAGTAGAAGAGAATTTTTTTACAGTTGAGACTGATTACTGCTCAAAATGCATAAGAAATGTGAAATCAATTTCATTGTCTGATTTCAAGAATCATTATAACATTGCTGGAAAGATAATTCATA
>JACOXK010000040.1 GCA_016182335.1 Deltaproteobacteria bacterium
TGGAAACACGATTGCTTTTCCTGGAACTAAAATGTTTCAGGAGTACAGGAAAGAAGGGCTTGTGAAATCCTATAATTGGGATGATTATTTTATTTATACTGATGAAGCACTTTTCGTACACAGAAATTTGAGTTATGACACTATTAGAAAATATGCAAAAATTGCTTATAAGGAGGCTGTTCTTAAGAACCCAAAATTTTTTATCAGAAGAATTTGGAGAGGGATTAAGACGCTAGAGTTTTTTAAAGACATTTATTGTTTTATTAAGTGGTTTTTTGCGCCTCCTTTTAGTACCGATGCTGACAAAAGCATTTACTTTGCAAAAGATCGGTGGCCCGTTTATGATTTCGTTAATAATGAGCTTAAGACAGTTGCTGTGAGAACTGTTTCCAACAGAGTCGTGGTGGGTCTCTAAAGAGATGTCTTAATTTCATGTGTGGAATTGTTGGCTTATATTCCTTCGATCACAATTATAATTTCAGTGAAAAACACGAGCAACTCTCAAAAATGGCCTCTCTCCTTTCCCATAGAGGGCCAGAAAATATGGGGACTTATTTTGGGGATCGTCTTTTTTTAGGCCAGACAAGACTTAAAATTTTAGATTTATCCATCCAGGCCAATCAACCCCTTTCTAACGAAAATGAAACAATTTACGTTGCTGTGAATGGTGAAATATATAATTATAAGGAATTACGAGAAGAGCTTGAGTCTAAAGGCCATCGATTTAAGTCCCAGGGGGATAGTGAAACAATCGTTCATCTCTATGAAGAGAAAGGGGAAGAATTTGTAAAGTATCTAGATGGAATGTTTGCGCTTGCTTTATGGGACAGTAACAAAAGAACTCTTATTGTGGCTCGTGATAGAACGGGGAAAAAGCCACTTTTCTTCTATCATCAACGGGGAATCTTTGCATTTGCCTCAGAAATAAAATCCTTTTTAGCTCTACAAGAAGTTGATTTATCAATCAATGAATCAATGTATCCGTACTATTTTCTCCATGGATATGTTCCAAGTCCTTCGACAATTTATAAGAGTATTGATTCTCTGCTTCCAGGGACATATCTTAAGATGAATGAGCGCACAATTTCTCATCATTCTTATTGGGATCCTTCACAGTTATATCTGAATAAAAACACAAAGATTTCTTACTCTCAGTCCCAGTCCCAACTAAAAGAGCTTATCAATCAAGCGGTATTCAAGAGACTCATGGCAGATGTTCCACTTGGAATTTTCCTAAGTGGTGGGATTGATTCCTCCATTGTGTGTACTGTAGCTCACCACCTATTAGAAAGGCCTTTAAAATGTTTTAGCGTTGGTTTTGAGGGTGCGCCCTCTTTTGACGAAACAACTGAGGCAAAGCTCATAGCACGTCAGTGTGGGGCAGAGCATTTTATTGAGAATTTAAAGTCGGAAATGGTGCCAAAGATGATCGATGAATTAATATGGCATTATGATCAACCCTATGCTGATTCATCTGCACTGCCTTCTGCCTTTGTATCGTATCTTGCTAAAGAGCATGTCAGTGTTGTTTTAACGGGTGATGGAGGGGATGAGTTTTTTTCTGGTTATAATAGATTTTCTCTTGCAAATGGTTTAGAGAGACTACCGTTGTATTTGCAGAGGTTTATAATGTGGACTTTGGCTCAAATCATTAAATATAAAAAGATGACACCAGCCCATCAGTATTATCTGAAGCGATTGACGGGATGCTTTGGTCTGACATCTTCAGAAATATTAAATAAATTAGCTTCCTACTTCTATGATGATTTGGATCAACTTCTGAATAAGTCCCTGAGAGACTGTGATAAGCAGCTACAATATTCTCCATATAGAAAAGATCTCGAAGGTATGCCGCTCTTGTCTCAACTATTATATTTGAATATGAAAACGTATTTGCTGGATGATCTTAATGTGAAGGTTGATCGGGCGAGCATGAAATATGCCTTGGAAACCAGGGCTCCCTTTCAAGATTGGCGTTTGATGGAGTTTTGTATGTCTTTGCCGGATACCTATTTGTTGAAATTTTTCAATAAGAAAAAACTTCTTAAAGAAACGTTCAGAAGAGACATTCCATCGCTCATTATAAACAAAAAGAAAAAAGGCTTTGGTGTGCCTCTAGGTATTTGGTTTCGAACAAACTTGCGTAGTTTCATTCTGGAGGAAATGCAAAATCTTGCATCGATAGAGCCTGTTGTTCAAATAAAGTATGTTCGAAAACTCTTAACAGAACATGACGCAGGAATCATGGATCACTCTCAAAAGATTTGGAATATTCTTATGTTTAAAAAATGGAAGGAGCTCTCACAAGGTTGGAGAGCCAGACTCTACAATCGCTAAAAAAGTTGAAGTATGTTTTTCAATAGAATAGTTTTCAACAACTGTTTTTCTCCCCTCTTCTCCCATTCTATGGCGTTTTAATTCATTACACACAAGTTGCTCAAGATAAATGAACCAATCCGATTCAGTATGTGCCAAATATCCATTTTTTCCGTGCACAACAATGTCAGAGTTGACTCCTACCGGAGAGCATACTGCTGGAACTCCAAGTGACATATAGAGTAATGCCTTGAATCCACATTTACCACGACTCCAGTCATCATTGACCAATGGCATAATACCAATATCAATATTTGATAATTCAATAAGCTCATCATCTAAATTCCAACTTATAGATTCAATGTCGATACCATTCATTTGATAAGAGCTATCACCAATGAGTTTAATATGAAGAGAAGAGCCGTATTTTTCTTTAAGTTTCCTAAATGCAAAAGTAAGTAACTTTAAATGTCTTGTTGTTGTGGGGCTACCGCTCCATCCTATACAGACTGGATCTCCATGTTTTTTTTTGCGCAACTGTGGTTTAAAAACATCAGTATCCAGTACCGTTTGAAGGATTCTGGTATTTTGATTCAGTGGGTAGATTTTTTCATATAAGTAACGATTACCAACTATGGGAATGTCAGAAAATGAGCATATTTTCAGAACCTTGGAGGGTTTTTTGATGAGATTTAAAAGCCATTGATGTCGAAGAATTGGGTCTAACTGATAAATGGCGTCATCAAAATCAAAGAGTATTTTTTTTTTGAATATTTTTTTCCACATCCACTCAAAGAAAATAAAACGAAAGGGTTGAGCCTCTCGATAAATATAGATAATATCTACATCCCAATATTTAATAAAATCTTGAAACCGCCGTACATAAGCACAGAATGTATAGAACAGTTTTGTCAGTATATGTCCTCTTTGGAAAGCTATTTTGTAAAAGGCCCGCGTCATAAATGGGGAGATAAAGTATTTTATACCTTTCATATCCAGGGAGGGTAAAAATTGTTCAAATCGAAACCGCTGACCAGCAGCACTTCTCAAAGGGTAGGGTACAATGAAGAGAATCTTCATTAATTAAAAAATTCCAAAATACTTTGGCAAACGAAATCAATTTTGTCTGATGTCAAATATGGGTGAATGGGTAGGGCCAAAATATCATCACAGACAGTTTCGGCATTTGGAAAATCACCCTTCCTGTAACCCAAATTCGAATAGATGGGTTGAAGGTGTAGAGGAATTGGATAATAAATAGCTGTCTCGATGCCTTTTGATGACAAATGCTGCTTCAATTCATTGCGTCGATGGGCTCGGATACAAAAAGCATGATAAACATGGTAGGCAAGTGGATGTGTTTGCATAAGTTGCAATTGCGTACAGTGTGAAAGTTTTTCCTGATAAGTGTGAGCAAGTTCTCTGCGTCTTTCATTCCACCTGGGTAGATGAGAAATTTTTTTCAAAAGAACTGCAGCTTGAATCGTATCCAATCGTGAATTACGTCCGAGTTCAAAGTGGACATATTTTTCATTGCGCTGTCCATGTCGTCTTAGGGAGCTAAGAGATTCAGCTATGTGAGGATCATTCGTCGTAATGGCCCCTGCGTCACCACATCCGCCAAGATTTTTAGTCGGAAAGAAACTATAACAGACAGAGTCGGAGTGACTTCCCAGAGGCTCCCTATTCCAATGAGACCCAACAGCTTGCGCTGCATCTTCAATCAAAGAGAGAGCGTGAGCTTTCTTTATAGAAGCAAATTCTGTCATATTACAGGGTTGGCCAAAGATGTGGACAGGAATAATGGCTTTTGTTTTTTTTGAGATTTTTTGAATAACTTTTGTTGGATCCAAAGTAAGAGTATGGATATCAATATCAGCAAAAACAATTTTTGCGCCAACATGCTCTATGGCATGCGATGTAGCAATGTAGGAAAGTGGAGTTGTGATAACCTCATCACCTGAGCCAATTTTGAGAGCTTTCAATGAAAGTTCTAGGGCGTCTGACCCACTGGCTACTCCTACGGCAAAGTTTGAATTTACAGAGCGAGCAAATTCAATTTCGAAAGCTCCTACCTGCGGACCAAGAATATACGCGCCAGAGTAGAACGCCTCAAGAAGGGCGCCCTGCAATTCATTTCC
>JACOXK010000044.1 GCA_016182335.1 Deltaproteobacteria bacterium
GTAGTCAAAGTAAAAAGCCTGAAGTCAGCTTATCCTTAACAGATAAGACCTTTGGGCTTTTTATTTTCAAAATTCCTCAACTCTTATGAAATATTCGGGTATAAGCTCTTCTTGTCGTGTCATTGAAGATAGAGTGAAAAGTTTTAAACGGGGATTTAAAAAGTCATCTGATCTGACAAAAAGAAGACTTCTTCGACGTGTTATAGATCGTCTGATTTTTTCTGAAGATGGTCTTAAAGTTTACTATGTTCTGGATGATGCCTTAAGAACATCTGGATCCCAGGACGTAAAAAAAGGGACAGCGGAATTTTCTTCCGTTGTCCCTCATTTCAAACCACTTGGCCATGAACCTAAGATGTCCTGGCAACCCCGATTAGTCTTGTCCCAAAACGCGTCTAGGTTTCAAACTGGTGGAGGTGGGGAGAATTGCACTCCCGTCCAGAGGCTCTCTACTTAAGGTGATCCATGTTCAGTCTTTGTTTTGTTGACGGCCTTAAAACTCCCAAAGACAGGATTTTCAAAACCCTATTCTTCTGTAAATTCGCCTTTAAGAGGAAGAACAACTCTCAAAAACTAGCCTATTTTCATTGCGCACTTAGAAGCCCAATAGGCAAAGCCCCTAAGCACGGCTACTTATAATTAAGCAGCTAAAGCGTAATCGTAGTTTGCGATTACAGATTGAGCCTTTTTTAGGAGTCAGCTCAAACTCCACATGCACCATTAAGCTTCAACACCTCTGTCGAACCTAATTCACCCCCAATTATCATTATATCAAAGAACAGATTGCCGCGCCTGTTGTGCCACGAGTGGCTTCGCAGGCTCGCAATGACTCTATTTCTTCAGCATTCGCTTAAGCTCTCGGTCTACCTCGCGGCGTTTAATGTCTTCCCGCTTATCGTGCTTCTTCTTACCATGAGCCAACGCTATTTCAACCTTCGCAAAACCTCTCTGATTAAAATAGAGCTGTGTCGGAATAAGCGTATACCCCTTTTCGCGAACTTTTCCCATAATCTTATGTAATTCTGCCTTTTGCAAAAGCAGTTTTATATCCCGCCGTGCCTCCAAGTCTTCAATTCGGGCATGGGAATACGCGCTAATATGACAATTCATTAAATACAACTCGTCTCCCTTAAACCTAGCAAAACTATCTTTTAAATTGACCTTGCCCTCGCGAAGAGATTTGACTTCAGCTCCCACCAAAATAAGTCCTGCCTCAAAACGCTCTTCCAAATGATATTGAAATTTAGCCTCACGGTTTGTGCTAATTATTTTCATTCCGACTTAAGAAGGAACAGAAGGAGAACTTATTGAAGAAACACCCGTTGAAGCCCTCACTGGTGGCGTCACAATCCCCCCAGAAATAATAACTTTAAAGGCATCTTCAACTGTCATGTCCATTACGGTCATTTCGTCTTGCGGAAACATAATAAAAAAACCAGAAGTTGGATTCGGTGTAGTCGGAAGAAAAACGTTGTAAACCGTTTGAGATGTCTTAGCCTGAAGCTCTCCATGAGCGATGCCAGTAATAAGCCCTAGGGCATAAACTCCCTTTCTAGGAAACTCAACTAGGACAACCTTACGAAACCGATCTTGATTCTCGGAAAAAACAGTCGAAAAAAGTTGTTTCATCGCACTGTAAATATTCCTGAAAAGCGGAATTCGATTAATAACACGTTCACCTTGCGTAATAAAATAATTTACAAAATAAAAACGCGCTAATGCACCGATAGAAACAAGACCAGCAAAGAGAACAAGAATACCAAGGCCAGGAATATCAAAGGGTAAATAATAACTGGGATTCCACGTTTGAGGAAAGCCAAAGCTCTCTAAAAAACCAATCACTTTTTGATCGATCCATAAAATACTCGACCACAAAAGCCATACAGATCCGATAAGAGGCACAACAACAAGGAAACCCGCAAAAAAAGACTTTTTAAGAAAACCATTCAATTTTTTCATTCTTTTTCCTTCAACACAACGTTATCAATCAATCGAACACTTTCCACATATGCTGCTATAGCACAAACAACAGGGCTTCGAATAATTGAGTATTTTTCAAGACTTACAGCATCCCTTATTTCAAAATATTCTAGTTTCAGACTCGATTCTTTGTCAATGAAATCAACAACTTTTTTCTCTATTTCTTCTACTTCTACAACCCCTTTTTGAAAAAGCTCTTGTGCCCTTTTAAGTGCAGCAGGAATAGCCTGAGCTGCTGTCAAACCTTCACTGCTTAACAAGGCGTTCCTAGAACTGAGGGCAAGCCCTTGCGCATTTCGAACAGTGGGGATTGAAACAATATCGATATCAAGATTTAAATCTTCAACCATGCGGAGAATCAACAAAAGTTGTTGGTAATCTTTCTGCCCAAAAACAGCGTAATGGGGTTTCACAATATGAAATAATTTCGTAACAATTGTCGCTACCCCTTGAAAATGACCTGGCCGAAACTTTCCACATAACACCTGTGAGAGCTCTGGCAGCAAAACTTGAGTTTGAAAATTCTTTGGACACATCTCTTCAAGTTTTGGCTGAAAAACAACATCGACTTTCAAAGATTTTAATTTCTTGCAATCTTTTTCAAACTGACGAGGATACTTAAGTGAGTCTTCTTTTGTATTAAACTGTAAAGGATTTACAAAAATGCTTACGATACATAAGTCAGAAACTAGCTGGGCTTTCTTAATAAGTTCAAAGTGCCCTTCATGAAGTGCGCCCATCGTAGGAACAAAACCCAATCGAAACCCCTCTGCTCTGACGCCGTTGGACCAAGATTTCATTTCTAAAATTTTTTCAATGATCTTCATAGGTCAAAACAATTCTCTTGGGCTGGAAACTTGTGCTCCTTAACATCTAGAACAAAAGACCTTAACGATTCAGTTAGTGCTTCATCGCCGTTTAAATATTTTTTTACAAATTTTGGAGTAAAGCTTTTATCAAACCCAAGAATATCGTAAATAACTAAAACCTGACCATCGCAATAAGGGCCAGCGCCAACACCAATAGTTGGAATGGATACACTCTGAGTAATAAGTTGCGCAATCATTGAGGGAACAGCCTCTAAAACTAGAGAATAGCACCCTGCTTCTTCTAACACCTTTGCGTCTTTCAAAATTTTCTTTTGAGAATTTTCATCCCGAGCCTGAATTTTAAACCCACCGAATTGATGGATTTTCTGTGGTGTAAGCCCCAAGTGCCCCATGACAGGAATTCCATAATGCGCAAGTTTATAAATAGTTTCTGAAATCTCGCTTCCACCTTCTAATTTAACACTTTGTGCACCCGCTTGAAGAAGCTTTCCCGCATTTCTTACAGCTATTGAAACAGAGGCTTGATAAGAAAGAAAAGGCATGTCAGCAATAAGATGAGCCCTCTCAACCCCCCTAGAAACGCAACGCGTGTGATAAAGAACGTCTTCTATCGTGACAGGCAAGGTATCAGAATGCCCCTGAACAACCATTCCAAGAGAATCACCGACAAGAATACCTTCAACGCCAGATTGATCTGCAAGCCGCCCAAATGTGACATCATAAGCAGTAGTGAGAACAAGCTTTTCACTACGTTCTTTAAATAATTGAAATTGAGGTACTGTGATTCTCTTCACAATCTATAATTTCATTGTGATGTTCATGCCATAGGTCAAAAAAGCGCCCCCAACTTTTCCCTCAAAATTATATCCAGAAGCACTTTTCTCTTCTAAAGAATGATACTGCATCTGCACATTCACTTGAAATGGGTTAGGTAGAAAATCTAAGAAAGATTTTAGCTCATAACCTGCTCTGAGAGAAAAAACGTGCTTGTCAGAATCAAGAAAACCAACTGATAGGCTTTTCTCTGCCGGAAGAGGAGTAGGCACGTAAGAATAATCGCCGCCAAAGTTCAAACGCCCTAGTCTCTGCGCAACTCCTATTTGAGCTGTCCAAGTGTCGCTGTAGGGAATTTCAAGTATTTCGTCCTTGAGTGGATTTTTAAAGGACCTAAAAGGATGCTTTGACCATTGCTGAAATGTTCCAGTTGCAGCCAACACAGTGTCTTTTGTCAGCGGAAAGGCTAAGGTTGCCTCCCATTGAGCTGGATCATAAAAAGCAGATCCATAAAAAGCCATAGGGAGTTCTACAGAAACAGTTTTTCCATTAACGTTAGTCCCCAATGTTGCCTTAATGTTATTAAAATCGACTTCTGTGTTACTTTCAGCTCGGTATCCAAAACTTAAAGAAAAACGCTCTTGCTCATAGAATAAATTTACAAAGGGTGACATGGCAGGTTTAACACTCATGACAAGCGCCAGATTAGAGTGCTGTTGATTCAAATCCATTGCTGTTGCTGCAGAAGCTTTAATAAATGTATTTAAGCCTGCACCAACGTAGAGACCTCTTAAAACTTCAATACCTACTGAACTCATAAGGGATACTCTTTTAGAGCGATTATACAAAAGACCCCCCAGCGTTTCATCATATTTAGTTATAACTTGCGGAACATAAGTGGAATCATTCATTTTGAAATTACGAATTGGATTAAACAAACCAAAAGTTCCTAAAAAACCAAAATTAACATAAGGACTTTGAACTTTTGCCAGTTGCGCTGGATTGGCAACAAGCCCATGCACATGAGGAAAAAAAGTGACGGATTCACGCGCCCTCTGTAGGGAAGAAGCGCCGATGGAGCCGATACCGTATTCTAAAAC
Source organism: Deltaproteobacteria bacterium (assembly GCA_016182335.1). Lineage (GTDB taxonomy): Bacteria > Bdellovibrionota > JACOXK01 > JACOXK01 > JACOXK01 > JACOXK01. The sequence continues at coordinate 4,685 of JACOXK010000044.1, forward strand.
AGGGGATGCCCGCACAGGAGTACCCACGAAAAGAGCACCGAATAAAATCAAAGAAATTAAATTTATCTTAGAAATCATGAAGTCATGAGAATATCTTGAAAACATGTTTCCCCCTTATTCTGTTAAGGGGTGATGGTATATCACACGAGGGTGTCTAGCGTAAAGTTTCTAGTTATTTTGGAAATCTTCCAACTTTTTTCTGATATCTTCAGGCAATTTTTCCTGAGCAGCAAGCGCTTCAGATGCCGATATTTGCACATAAACATCACTGTCTGAAAGACATAAAACTAAGGCATTGAGAATCTCCTCGGGCAACTGTTTAAACTCTTTCAATTCATCCGCGATATCACTTCGAATATAATCTCGTTTATCTTTCAAAACTTGCGCTATAGAATTAATCTGCCCCTTTGATAAATAGGGCTGATGTGCAAGGGTTACCATCGCCGCCTGTCGCACTGAAGAATCTTTATCAGTGAGCCTAAGCAGTATTTTATTAAGAATATTTTGTGGCACATTTTCATGTCTTCCCAGGATATTCATTGCAAGCACTCTATAGAAATAATCAGGATCAGAAAGAAGATTATCTAGAACCGTCATCGTTTCTTTTGACAAAGAACTTTGGCTTTCAATAACTTGGACTGCATAATATTTTATATCTTTAAATTCATCAGCCAGAAGAGAAATAACAGTTTTTATCATATCTCCTCGTAGCTTATCTTTATTGTGAAGCGATTTAAGTGCCATCTCTCGCATCATAGGATCTTCATCCTCAAGCAAAAGAGCTATGTGATCAAGAATTTCCTGCGGCAAGTTCTTATAAGACTCAAAAGTATACGCAGCACTTATTCTTACATTTGCATCCTGGTCAAAATGTTTTAATAGAGTGCGAAGAATTTCTATTGACACATTTTCTTTATTTTTTAATGCTACAATCGCTCTAGAACGAATTCTTGAATCTTTATGCTCAAGTTTATCTGCAATAATATCAAATATCTCTGCAGGGACAGACATTTGATCAGCAAGAGCAATTGAAGCCTCAAGCGCTACTTTTTTATTCTCGTCATCAAATGCTAGCTTGGCTAATGCCTTTAAAATATCCAGGGGCATGTGCTGCTTATTATCTTCAAGAACCCCCGCCGCCCATTCTCTCACAATTGAATCAGGATCATTGAGCTTTTGAGCAAAGCTATTATAAATTGTCTGTGGAAAGCCTGGTTGATTTCGCAATGCCCCGTATGCATCATTGGGGCTGTCACCCGACCATAGATACTGAACCAATGCGGGTAGATACTTTTCATTGAGTGCTGTTTCTTGTGATGAAAATATTCTTGCAGCATTTGATCTTACATTAGAATCCGCATCCAAGAGAAGTGGAGCTACCTGATCAAGAATTTCATTTGATAATTTCCTCTGCCATTTCAATGCATAGGTCGCATTTCTTCGATTCCAAATGTCTTCAGCAGAAAATTGCTGAGCTAAAACATTGACAATATTCACAGATAATTCACATTGACTAGCAAGAATCTGTGCCAACCAACTTCTTATTTCTGCGTCTTTCTCATCAGAAAAAAGGCGACGAATGATAATAGTAAGAATATCTTGAGATAAATAACGATTTTGATCAAGCGCAGTAGCAGCTGTTTTCCGCACTTGCGCATAAGGGTCGGATAGTGATTGAACTAATACCTGAACTATTTGAGGCGTCATTCTCTGCCAAACTAAGATTTTAAGAACTTTTTCACGCACATCTTCTCTTCTATCAGAATATTTGTTAATTAATAAATGCAATGTCTCAAGGGATAATCTTATCTGTTCGTCAAGAATATCGCCCACTTTAATATCTCCACGTAAAAAATCGAATGCTAAGTCATGCAAAATCTCTGCAGGAAGATTTTCTCGATTTTCTAATGCATATAATGCGCCTTTTCTAGTCTCATTTGCCCATATCGTACCCTTTCTCGTTTCGTCAAAACTTCCACGAGAAACAAATGGAACAATAGCCTTAAGAATTTCAAAAGGTAAGTTTTTTATGTCATGAAGGATGGCCCCCGCACACCCGGGTATAAGGTCATAAGAATCACCCAAAGACTTTACAATCGGAGCTAAAGTTTCTTCAGGAAAAATCCCTTCGTTTTTGAGCATTGTCTGATTTCCAAGAACTCGAATTATAAAAAATTTAAAATCATCATCTGCATGATAAAGGGCTTTTGAAAAATCAACGAGCCTCTCCTTTGGTAAATCTGTGAGCTCCTCTTCCACATTATTCAATAGCAGGAACGCAGCAGTCCGAACAATGCTCTCTGTATGACGAAGAGATACCTCCAAAAATTGATGATGCTTTTGCATTAAGGACCCTGTATTTCTTCTCAGATTATTCCATATAAATTGAGCAATGCTTACCGCATTTAAGTCAAATTCAAGCAGCCTTTCAAATGGTTCTAAGCCAACAAATCTACCATCTTCATCTAATTCAAGAATGCCAAGAACAGATACAATATAGATCCTATCTCCCTTTTTAACGAGCTTCGTAAGACCAGGTTCTAATAGATGCTTTGATGCCATGCCTATTCGATGCATGCCAAATAATGGGTTATTCTTGCCTGTAACACC
>JACOXK010000045.1 GCA_016182335.1 Deltaproteobacteria bacterium
TCTTCTTCCGTTGTTGCGAGTCCGCTTTGCGGACGTGGCAATTTTTGGCTGGAAATCTCTAAAAGTTGAGTTTTGATTTGCAATTCCATAGTGAGATAGGTGGGTAGGTTATTGAGCTGGCTACCCCCTCCCGTGAGATAAATATTTCTAATCGGTTTTTTATTGTGAGAAGACATAGATACAAATGTTTGATTCAGATCACGAATGAGAGGCGCTAATCCTTTTTTTAAAGTATCGGAAAAAATAGTTTGATCTTCATTGAATCTTTCTTGTTTCTCGCAAATAAGATAGCCTTTTTCTAACTTAATAGATTCTGATTCTTCAAGGCTTGCTTCATAGATTTGAGAAAGTATTTTTGTGAGGTGAAAGCCGCCCTGGGCAATGACTCGAACAGCCTTTAAAATTCCATTGTCGATAATGCAGACTGATGTTTTAGAATGTCCAATATCAACGATAGCAAAACAATCACCAGGCAAGGGGATGTAGGGGAGCAGGCTTGTCAGGGAGACTTGCGGCGCTTGCACAATATCGGGCTCAACATGATGGGCCTCAAATATTTTTAGAAAGCTTATTAATTTATTTCTAGGGGTCATGCAGACAAGAACATTTGATTTCTTTCCGATGGATTCGGTAACGACGTGATCAGTAACTGTATTTTCAACATCAAATGAGACAATATCTGCTAATTCGAAGGGAAGAGTTTGTTCAATTTTTTTTCGATCCCGAAAGGGTAATTCAACAAATCGTGTTGCAACATCGCTGGGCAGCATATTCACGATGAGTTTGGAATGATGGACTGAAAAATTTTCTAAGACCGATTTTAATTGGCGAACAAATACTTCAGCTGTTGGTAATTTAGCGTCCAGTGGAAATCGAAACTCTTGAAATCGTAAAATTTCAAAGCCTTTGAATTTTGCCTCAATCTCAAGAGCGCCTATCTTCGAAGTTCCTATATCTAAAACAGTATATTTCATAGTTCAATCTACTTGAAAATAGTATAGCATTGGTTGTCCATTTGTATCAAAGTTTTCACGATCAATAATGGCATTTATTTTTTTGACAGATCTTCCGACCTGAGCCACCGATTCAATCTTAAAAAACGAAGGTTCTGTTGTTAAACTTACTTTAGGTTCTTTATTAAATTTTGCACTTAAAAGAAGCTGATTTGTGACAAACTCCTCAAATTCTTTCACAGTCCTAAAAGGTCTTTTTTGGATGATTTGTTCAACATGGCGGTCTTGCAACTCTGGACTTAACGATTTTATAAGAAGAAAAGACGCTGTGTTAATATTGATATTACCGTCTCCATAAACGGTGACGGCAGGTTCTAGGAAATCGAACAGATCGTCTTTAATGCCAAAAATGAGATGCAGCTCGCTGATCGTTTCCATGGGAGCATTCTTTGGGCCATAGGGGGCTTCCTTATACAGATCAGTTTCTCGTCCTCCTGCTGGTCTTGAGTTATCTTCATCAACCCAATCTTGTATATTATCGATGATGACATCGATATTGTGGGAATATTGCTTTTGTAAGGTGCCCTTCTTTTCATTAAATTCTTGTGTTTCAGCTGCTTCTTGTGAAGAGCTTGTGTCATGAAGACTTAAGAAGTAATTTTTTAGAAGACTTCTTGTGGCCTTGAGCTGGTCTTCATCATCGCTAGCCAGTGTGTTGAGATTGATTTTGGAGCTTAAATCTTCATTTCTAACAGAAATCGTGCCCTCTAGGGCAGAAGGCTCAGATGTTACAATTTCAGAGTCCGCAATGGGGAGGGGATATTGAAATCCCATTTTCCAAAGTTCATCAAGTATGGCCGTCTGCCCTCCGAGCAGTTTCTTAAGAGGCTCATTTTGTGCAATACGAGCGTGGGCTATGACCAAGAGCGAAGAAATTTTAAACCCACTGAGTGCAGAGTAATAAGCTTTAAGGTTATCGACTGAAGCATTGAGTGTGGTTTTTTGAGGGCGCGAAGTAATTCCAATTTCTGTAAGAAGAATCATAATAATGGCTAGAACCGAGAGAACTATCATAAATGCCACCCCCCCTTTTTCATGAGGGGTCCTTGCTATTGTGCTTAAGCGGGTCCTGTCTGCCTTCACCCCCAATCGACGGCTTCGGCCAGTAGGCCTGCAGGCGCTCATTGGGGGGCCCCCTCCGGCAGCCACCCGCTGCGACAATAGTGTTTGTTCGGAATTATATTATTCATATCCCCATAACCCAACCATGCCGTTCCACCTGGAGCTAGTACTTTTTGATGAAAAGCATGTGATAGTCTTCAATTTTCAGGTTCCTCTTCTTCAGTTTGCTGGGTTTTGTCTTCTGGTTCCTCTTCGCCTTCTTCTTCATCTTCATCTTCAGAAGGTTTCACAGTTGATACACTTTCGATGCTTTGTGTGGCCATGAGCCTCCATACATTTTCAACATGAAGTTTCTTTTTTTCTCTTTCGATATCAAAACTGATTTTAATGGCAGAGGGAAAATCATTACCCTGCATAGAACTTTCCGAATCCCACGTGTCGACCCAAGGATCATGTGACGCCCTAAAATTAAAATATTGGAACGAAAAATGACTTATTCCTGAAAGTAAAGTTTCAAAACTTTCTTTTTCTTTGGAATTTTCTTGTAGATACTTTCTTTTGTGACGTTGCAGTTTGAAGCGTCCCTCACCCTCTGGCTCTAGTTTATAGAAAATACGGCATACTTGTGACTCTAAAGCATTTTCTACAAGTCGCAGATGCGAGCTCGACGTAAAATCAACTTGGGATGCATTGCCCACAAAAAAAGTAGGCCATGTGGAATCCTCCCCACTTGAAAAAAATCGAGTGGTTTCTTCATCGGATGCTTCCAATGTTTTTCCCTTATAGGCCAATTTAAAATCTCTATCCATAATGTGAAGAGATGCTGCAACTTCATGGTACAGGTCACCCTCAAGATGAATATCACTTATAAAAGTCTTCATACGACGAAGGTATGTTGTGATACCAAGTAACAGGACTAGTAAAATTCCTACGGCAATGACAAGCTCGATAAGGGTTAATCCTCTGTCATTTAGAGCCCGAAGCTCAAGGGATCCAAAAAGTAGATTGCCACGCCTCATTCCATTTGGCTCGCAATGACGGATGGTTGGTGATCCTTTACTCTTCAAAAACCAAGGCCTCCTATTTGAAGCGGGGTATCGTACTTTACAAGATGAGTTGTTACTTTAAGCTCTTGTGGCTGATTTTGACGTGTCCAAGACACGATCACTGAGACTTCACGAGTTGAGTCTTTGATGTATTCTGACAGTGTACCCATGTGTTCTAAAAGTAAGGAGCCAGATTTTTCATTTTTAATAAGCTGATAGGCCTTTTCTAGGTCGAAATTAAAGGGTTTGACAGTTTGCTTCCATCTGAAATTTTTATAAACTTCTCCAAAATCACCTTGAGTCTCAGAGTGAAAATCGATGTCAGAAAATTTTTTTTCTTCTAGTTCTAAAAGGGATTCCTCCATTTTTTTTTGAAGGAGCATTTTTGCAGTCAGTTGTAATCTTGAATCTTCCATAAGAAGCACAGCGCGTTTTTGGTACCGAACAACAAGGGTAGCAATTGTGAGAAGAATTCCAGCAGCTAGAAGGATTTCAAGAAGAGTGAGGCCTTTGTTATTTAGATTGCCGCGCTCTACTTCGCCCACTTTGCATGGTTGAATTTTACAAACACCATGAGTTATGCCATTCTCCAATGATTTTTGTGAAACTAAAAAATCATTCGAGAATACTAAGAGCTCGCAATGACGGATCTTTGTAAGCCCTTTATTGTTCGTAACCCGCATGAATTGTGGCCCGTCCTGTAAGAGGGTGAATTTTTATAGAATAGATAGCTTTTTGCACATCCTCGACATGAAGAATTGCTGGTTCTGCCTGCCCTTGTGAAAAGAAATGGATGAATGCTTGATCAGTTTCTATTTTTTTTTCAAGAGACGGAAAATAAACATCTTTAAATTTAACTTCTTTAGGAAGTGTGAATTTTGAAAATCGGTCTACTTTATTAAATTTACTTTGTGGATCAGAGCGGGCTTCTACCCAGTGAGTGCCATGTTGATCTTGGGAGGCTTGGTCGAAGTTAATAACAAGCCTCCGTGTTTGATTGGTAGCAATTGCCATGTTGTAAGTTTGTTGTATGAGGCCAGAGAGTTTTCTTGTTTCAGATTTAATGACATAAGCCGTTTTGTTTCTAAAAAACTTTGATCCAAAAACAACAAGAACAAGCACTAATCCCGCTACTATTAAAATCTCAATCAAATTAAACCCACCTTCATCCACACAGGAGAACTTTCTTGATGTGCGAGGTTGGAGTGTTTTTGCGGCGAGTTCGCACCGCAGGGCGTGACCTTGAGTGTCACGCCCGAGGAGCGCTGTCTGAGCAAGAAAAAATACTCCAGCCTCAC
>JACOXK010000046.1 GCA_016182335.1 Deltaproteobacteria bacterium
TAACCCTAGCTTTAATTTCATTTCTCATCCAATTAATTTCTCATTTTTTAGCTCTTTTGAAAATGATTTTTTCACAGCTTCTCAGTTATGGGGGATACTGCGTTCTCGCTCGTCAGGCTCCTCGGCGTACGACTCAGTACGCCTTCGTCGCCCTCCTCGCTGCGGCCTTGTCTTCCCCATAAATGAGGAATTATGTGTTTTTTCAAACTCAAAGGACTCTTGGATAATCTCATCAAGTTTTATTGAAAAACGCCATCCAAGAAAGCGAAAAAGTTTTGATGTATCAGGATAACGATCTTTCATGTCTTCAAAATGTGGTCCATATACTTTTTCATAAGGAATATACTCAACATTTGAACTTGATTGAGTCACCTCTTTTACAAGTTTTGCTAGTTGGTTGATACTGACCTGTTCTTGTGAGCCAATGTTAAAGATCTCTCCTAAGGCAGATGGTTTTTGCATGAGCTCATAAATCGCTGTAACAGCCTCTTTGACATATCCAAAGCATCGAGTCTGAGTTCCATCTCCATATATTGTCAGAGGCTCTTCATTCATAGCTTGCCTGATAAATCGCGGCAGTACCATACCGTAGTGACCTGTCTGACGGGGCCCTACCGTATTAAAAAAACGAACAATGACAATAGGCAATCCAAACTCATGATGATAGGCCAAAGCTAAAAACTCATCAATAGCCTTAGAGCAGGCGTAACTCCATCGATTGCGAATTGTAGGACCCATAACCAGATCCGATTCCTCATGAAATGGGATTTTTGTGTTTTTTCCATAAACTTCTGAAGTCGAAGCAAGGAGTACCTTTGTTTTGTATTTTTTTGCAAGTTGTAAAACGGTTTCGGTTCCAGAAACATTTGTTTCGATAGTGGCCACAGGTTTTTCAATGATGAGTTTGACACCCACCGCTGCAGCCAAATGGTATACAGTATGACATTTTTCAAACAAAGGCTCGATAGAGTTTCTGTCGCATACATTTCCTTGAATGATCTGTACTTGGGATGAAGAAAAAGCATGTTGGATATTCCTTTGGTTTCCAGTGCTGAAATTATCAAAAATATAAATGGGTTCTTTGGTTCTTTTTAAAAGTATATCTACTAGGTGGGAACCAATAAAACCAGCACCTCCTGTGATGAGAATTCCATTGTTCATAGAGCGTGCTCCCTCTGTTTAAGCTTTGACACAATAATGGCGGCCATGAATGCCATAAGCCAGGGTATGGCAGATCTATACTGCGATTCAAATAATGTGTGAATTATAAGGACCGGTGTAAATACGATAAGTCCCCAGGAAACACCTCGATGCCAACAATGCGATGGTAATCTAGTGAATCCAGTCAGTCCCACATAAAAATAACTCACTAATAATGAAATGTAGATAAGAATTCCAAGAACGCCCTTATCAACAAACTCCTGAATGTATTGATTTTCGATATTACCGTTCAAACCCTGGGAGTTGTAGTATTCTGCGTGACCAATACCTACTAAATAATCAAGCTTCGACATTTTATGAGTAATGAAGGTTTGCGCCTTTTTCCATTTTTCAAACTTATACTGGGTAAAGTGTCTTTGTAGGGAACCCAACCTGGCCTGATAACTATGGCTTGAGGCAACGAAGACGAAAAAAAAGCTCCCAATTATAAAAAGAATAGAGGCTCTCAGAAGGGCATTTTTTTTTGTGAAACAAAAAAAAACAACAACGAGTGAGGAGGCACATAGAGGGAAAACCGTAGCTCGAGTATAAGAAAAAAGGACTGCAAGGCTTAAAATAACAATGCTGAAAAATAGAGATATTTTTGATCTTCGAGAAATATATTTATAAGAATAAAGAAAAACTCCCAATGCCGTGGACCAAAGGACGGCAGAATTTAGCGAGCTAAAAACAACTCCGCTTAAAAAGTTGATTCTACCTCCATACTTAACAAACGTGTGATAAGAAAAAAAATTAAGCCACTTGTAAAACAGAGGTAAATTAGGATAAAGGGTCCTGTGAAAAATCTTATTCCAATGTGGATAATCAATGGGTAAATATTTTAGAGTTTGAAAAGATAATATAGTGAAGTATCCTAGAGAAAAAAAAATAATAACAATTAAAAATAGTTTCTTTTCGAATCCTTCGTAGCTCAAAAAAAATGAGGTTAAAATAAGGAAAGAGATAAAATAGCCACAAGCTTCCAGGGTTTTTCTGAAATTGTAATACGAAAAATCAAAATTGTTGAACTGACTAATGATAGCCATCAAGCAGTAGGCACCCAGGAGAATTTTAACGTATTTTTCAGCCGAACAGCTCTCTTTCCCTAATAAGACATGATATAAATTATTCAAGAAAGTGAGTGAACTACTAGATGTCATACAAGAACATTTTCCTCTTTCATCACCATCACATTTAATTAATATACTTTCCTTGATGATACAATACCTTTTTAATCTTGTGTTTCGTAGGGGCTCTGGCTATCTTGGGGCCGTGAGTAGTTTGAAGATTTCACAACCTAAAAGTGTTCTCATTATTCTACGCAGATATCGTGGAGATGTACTTTTAGCTTTGCCACTCATAGCCTCTTTGAAAAATGAATTTACAAACATCAAAATAGACTTGCTGATTAATCCACAAACAGAAGATATTGCTTTGTTACTTCCCTATGTTAGAAAGATTCACGTTCTGCGAGAATATTACAAATTTGATAGTCGAATCTTAAGATTCTGTCGGATATTGGGTTTATCCATTCGTTTTTTTAGAAAGTATGATCTTTCTATCAATTTAACAACAAATGATGCGGGAGCTTTTTTATCCTGGGCATCCGCTACTGTTTCAATGAGTGTTTGTGAGGTCGAAAAATACAAGTCGTGGTGGAAGAAGATGCTTCTATCTTACACTTACCATTATGAAAAATCGATGCATACAGTGACTCAAAGCTTAAAACCCTTATCTTATTTGAAGATAGAAAAAAATACAAAGTACACTACTTTGAAAATCATGCCAGTAGAGAAAAAGATAAAATTTTTCCTTCGGGACCATAGGCTTTTTTTGATCTTTCATCCATCCACCCAGTTTAACTATAAAATAATGCCTCAAAATGTGATCAATAGGCTCTTGGAAGGAATTACAGAATTGAATCTTCCCATTATTGTCACAGGAGGGCTTTCTGATGTCGATATCGAAATTTCAAAGAATTTACCTAGGCATGATCTTATCCATAATTTTATTTCCAAGACAACTATGAGTGATTTAGCTTATCTTACATCTGGGTGCATTGCTTACATTGGTATGGATACTTTTAATATGCATTTAGCAGCCTTGTATAAAAAAAGAATCTTTGCGATTTTTGGACCAACATTACCTCAAATGTGGGCGCCTTGGACTGATGATTTTTCAGAAGATATGTTTGCAGAAAGAAAAACGATTTATCGCTATGGTGGGGTGACTATTTTTCAAGCAGATTTGCCTTGTGTACCCTGCGATAGGAAAGGTTGTAATGGATTGGGAATTTCTGAATGTTTGAGTTTTATAGCTCCTCAGGTTGTTGTTGCAGAAGTTAAAAAATGGTTGAAGTCTGTGAGTCCGTCCTCAAAAGCAGATTATCATAATACGTATGAAGGTCTTGAAGTAACCGATTAATATCATAATGCTGCAATGTTCTTTTCTGTCCATTTCTTCCCATCTGATGCCGTTTACTGGGATTTTGTATTAATTTTAGTAAAGAGTTTGAAAAACTTTCTTCATCATCTCCATTCGCTAAATATCCAGTCTCACCATGAGAGATGATATCTTCAATCCCACCTACTCTTGTGGCCACAACCGGTTTGCTGCAGGCGCATGCTTCCAAAAGGGATACAGGGGTCCCCTCGTTCAAGGATGTTAGGGTCACAATATCCAAGGAATGATAGATGTTTGGAAGGTCGGATCTAAATCCAAGAATGTGAATCTTCTGTTGTAAACCCTCCCTGTCAATCCATTCCTGAACTTGCGCTCTCATATTTCCATCTCCAATAATAATAAAATGGACTTCTTTATGAAGAGAGTGGACGGTTTTCGCTACATTTAGAAACATAAAAATATTTTTGATAGGAGCTAATCGACCCACCCATCCAATAAGAAGCGCTGATTTTTCAATATTTAATTCTTTTCGAAGGGTGAGTGTGAGGGGAGTTTGAGAGAGGGATTTTAATGGCAGTCCCAAAGGTATGAGTGATAAAGAAGGGGGATTATTCAAGTAAGTTTCAATTTCTTTTTTTTGATGAGGACTAATAACGATAAGATGACATTTTCGGCTTAATATTCTTTCAAGAAAAAGAAAAAAACGCGTTTTCCATGCTGAAAAATAACTATGAAAAG
>JACOXK010000047.1 GCA_016182335.1 Deltaproteobacteria bacterium
AAACAGAAGAAATATTTGAAATGGGAAGAAAAAAATAAAAAAAATCATTCTCACACAACCAGGCTTTTCAAATTTTGAATTTTTTCACAGCTTCTGAGGAATTAGGAGAAGCTTTGAGGTGACGGCCTTTGCTACAAGCCTTACAACACTAGCGTCCGTTTTAATCTCCATAAGCTCCTCGGGCACAAACCATTTGAGAGCATAAGATTCATCATTTTTTCTGATATCTGACAACTTATTAACTTTTAAAATAAACCGAACATCATAATGTTTATGTGAAGGCTCTAGGTGGTTTTCTGGAATAGTATGAATGTCTAAATCAAATATTCCATCTCGAATAAAACTCAAATGCTGGGCTCCACACTCTTCTTGCGACTCTCTTAAGGCCACATCATGAATCAACCCACTTCCATCAGCATGGCCACCGGGCTGCAACCAGAGATGTAGTTTTTTATGGTGCATGAGTAAAACTTTGGAATGGTTTTCGTTTACAATCAGTGCAGAGCCTGTCACATGTCCTGGATAAAAATCTCTTTCAAAACATTGAGGATGCTCCTGAACGAAACTCACAAAATCTTGTTGAATCGGTGTTTTTGGAACTTGTTTGAGTTTCTCCAATAACCACGTGCGATGCATACCTCTATTATTCATAATAGTTTCATTTTGTCACTGATGTTGTCAAAAAAAACAACTGTGCTAACTTTAATATGTTGTGAAAAAAATAAAAATAGCTATCGCAGGGGTTGGAAATTGTGCTAGCTCCCTTGTCCAAGGTTTAAATTTCTATTCTTCCCACCATGAAGATGCGCCTGGTGTGGCTTACAAAGACGTTGGTGGTTACAGACTCGAACACATCCAAGTAGTAGCAGCCTTTGATATTGATCAGAGAAAAGTTGGAAAATCACTTGAAGAAGCTATTTTTGCACAACCTAACTGCACGGCTGTTTTTTGCAAAAACTTAAAGCCCTTTGGGGTCACGGTAAAGATGAGTCCTATTCTGGATGGTGTGGCTGCTCACATGCGAAGTTACCCCCAAGAAAATCGATTTATTGTATCCCAACAAAAACCAGTTAATATTGCGGAGGAACTTAAACTATCAAAAGCAGACATTTTACTCTGTTATTTACCAGTTGGCTCTGAAGAGGCCGTCAAACACTACGCAAGGGCTTGTTTGCAGGCGCGTATAGCGATGGTGAATTGCGTTCCAGTTTTTATCGCTTCAAATCCTCAAATTGCAAAAGAGTTTAAAGATAAACAAGTGCCCATTGTGGGCGATGACATTAAAAGCCAGTTTGGCGCAACCATTCTTCATCGCAGTTTAGTAAGACTCATGTCAGATCGGGGAATAAAAATTGATCGAACTTATCAATTAAACACAGGCGGTAACACAGACTTTCTCAACATGTTGGAGCAGTCACGCCTAAAATCCAAGAAAGTTTCCAAAACAGAATCTGTCCAATCTCAACTCGATGAAAGACTTGATCCTCAAAACATACACATTGGCCCATCAGATTATGTTCCCTGGCAAAAGGATAACAAAATTTGTTTCTTAAGAATTGAAGCTTGCGGATTTGGCAACGTACCTATGAACATTGAAGCAAGGCTGTCGGTAGAAGATTCTCCTAATTCTGCTGGCGTTGTCATTGATGCCATTCGTGCAGCAAAATTAGCATTAGATCGAAAAATAGGAGGTCCTCTGGGTGCTGTGTGTTCGCTTCTGATGAAATCTCCCCCGCATCAAATGAGAGACACAGAAGCAAAAGCTGCTTTTGAAAAATTCATTCAAGAGGAAAGTGCTCCATTACCAGCGTCTAAAGACCGCTTTCTAGGCGATACAGCCCATGATCATTCTTATTGACGGTTATAATCTTATGAAGTCGTCCGCCTACTTTGGAGAGTTTCATGATTTACAAAAAAACAGAAAACGCATGATTCAGGATTTATCTTTGTACAGAAAGATTCGGCGTCACGAGATTAAATTAGTTTTTGATGCACACTTATCGGGAGAAATTAAAGCTCATACAGATCAGGTTGGTGGTGTCGATGTTGTATTTACAAAATTCAAGGAACTGGCAGATCAACGCATTATAGAATTGTCCAGACAATACAAAGAGCAGGCCATTGTTGTCACAAATGACAGAGAAATCATTCATTTTATAGAGCTTTGTGGCGCTACAGCCATTCCATCTGAAGTTTTTGAGGAGCGAGTACAACTGACTCTGAGGAAATCAAATGAGCAACCCCAGGTGACACAGTGGAGAAAGCCCTCAGAAGATGAATTTAAAAAGGACGATACTGAAGCATATTCCTCCAAAAAAGGTAACCCACGCCGCCTTCCCAAAAAAATTAAAAAATACCAAAGCATTTTAGAGAAGCTTTAGGCGGCCCCTCCCCTATTTAGATATATTAAAAATCTTAAATATAAACGTATACTCCAACGCTATTTCCTTAAGTAACTCATAACGACCTGAGGCACCCCCATGACCAGAGTCCATTTTAATATAAAGAAGTTGCTCATTCTTGTCGGTTTTATAATCCCTTAATTTTGCAATCCACTTGGCCGGCTCCCAGTAACAAACTCTTGGATCATTCAACCCGCCCATAGCCAAAATATGGGGATAATTTTTCTTCTCAATATTATCGTATGGGGAATAGGAGCGAATATAATCAAAATATTCTTTGTTCTGAGGATTCCCCCATTCATCATATTCAATTTGGGTCAGTGGCAGGTCTTTATCAAGCATCGTGTTTAATGTATCTACAAATGGAACATGCGCCACAGCTACTTTAAAAAGCTCTGGCTTCATGTTCACACAAGCTCCAATCAGCATGCCACCAGCACTTCCACCCGCAATGGCAATATTACCAGCTGTCGTATAACCTTGATCTACCAACCCTTGAGCAGCACTCAGAAAATCTTTGAAAGTATTTTTTTTCTTTAGAAACTTTCCATCCAAATACCACTGCCGGCCCTTACAACTACCCCCACGAATGTGAGCAAGAGCAAATATAAATCCTCGATCCAGAAGACTGATTCTATTTGAAGAAAAATAGGGATCAATGGAAAGCCCATAGGAGCCATATCCGTAAAGGTAAACCGGTGGTTTTGCTGCCTGATCCATCAGACCTTTTTTAAAAGCTAAGTCAATTGGAATATCAAGTCCGTCCCAAGATTTTACATAAATTCTTTTCGTCTCATAAAGTTCTGATTGAAAATGAGGAATTTCTTTCTTCTTTTTTAAAGTTTTCTCGCACGTTTCAATATTAAAGTCATAAACATGCTCGGGCGTTATGAGAGAGTCAAAACTAAATCGGAGCTGAGTCGAATCAAATTCAGGATTATCATGTAGAGAAGTTCGATAAACGGGTTCATGAAGCGGCACATAGTAGGACATTTTTCCAAAAGGATGTATTCGAATCTGCGTTAAGGCATCTTTTCTTTCAAAAGTAACAAAAAAATTCTTAAAAATTTGAAATTCTTGAATAAGACCCTGGTCTAGGGGTGTAACCACTTCTTTCCAATTTTCTTTCGAGGGAAGCGATACAGAAGTTTTAACTATTCTAAAGTTGTGATGAATATCATTGGTTCGAATGTAGAAATCATCCGCATGATGTTCTACTAAATAATCATGCCCTCTTTTTCTTTCAAGAATAAGTTTTGGTTTCGAAGAAGCATTTTTTGAATCTAAGAAATAACATTCCGTTGTTATAGCACCATGAATGTAGAGAATAATATATTCTTCACTCTTAGTTTCATAACAATAAGCAAAATATTCAGAACTTTTTTCTTCATAGAGAAGCTCATCCGCAGAAACATCACCCCCCAAGTGGTGACGATAGATAGTAAAAGGGCGTAAATTTTTATCAAGAACATTGTAGAGAAAAGTTTTATCATCTTGAAACCACACAAAAGAGGTAGAAGTATTTTCAATTTTCTCTTTTAATAATTCTCCAGATTCTAAGTTTTTAATATAAAGCGTGTATTTTTCACTACCATCTAAATCGACGGAATAAGCAAGCAACTTATGGTCATGACTCACTTCAAAAACACCTATAGAACAAAAGGTCTTTCCTTGAGTTAGTTGATTCACATCCAGAAGAATCTGCTCTGAAGATTTTCCGCTCGTTTTTTTTCTGCAATAAATTCTGTACTGTTTTCCCTTCTCATATCGAGAATAATATTCATACTCCCCCTTTTTTACAGGAACAGTAGCATCGTCTTCCACAACTCTGGATTTAAGTTCTTCAAAAAGTCTCTTTTGTAACGATTCATGAGTGCCTAAAAATTTTTCTGTATAAGCATTTTCGTCTTTTAAATATTGAGTAACATTA
>JACOXK010000048.1 GCA_016182335.1 Deltaproteobacteria bacterium
AATACTGTTGGATTCTCCCTGTCGAATGTCATCTCGTTTCCATTGCCCAATACAAGGCCCACAGGCATTCGCTAAAACTACAGCACCTGCTTCTTCCAAAGCTTTGATAATTCCATCGCGTTTGATGGTTTCATAAATCATTTCAGAGCCGGGCGAAATTAAAAGTTTTTGAATAGGCTTGATTTTTTTCTTTTTGGCCTGATCTGCAATGTCTTTGACGCGCATGAGATCCTCATAAGAAGAGTTTGTGCAACTTCCAATGAGATAGGCTTTAACTCTATCTGGATAATTATTTTTTTCAGCATCTTCTTTTAATTTTGAAATAGGTCGTGCTACATCCGGTGAATGAGGGCCTACAATGTAAGGTTCTAATTGTGAAAGATCAATTTCATAAACTTTATGAAAGAACTTATGAGGATTCTTTGAAACTTCATCATCAGCTTGTAAAAATTTTTGATATTTTGAAGTGATCGTTGCTATTTCAGTTCGGTTCGTGGCAATGAGATATTTTTCTGACCTTTCATCATAAGGAAAAATAGATGTTGTTGCACCCAACTCCGCACCCATGTTAGTGATTGTAGCTTTTCCAGTGCCTGAAATGGAAGCTGTTCCTTCTCCAAAATATTCAATAATACAGTTGGTACCACCTTTTGTAGTTAATAACTCGCAGACTTTTAAAATAACATCTTTTGGGGCGGCCCAACCGCGTAGTTTCCCAGTTAATCGAATGCCGATGATATAGGGATGAAGTACTTCAAAGTGAGAGCCGGCCATGACTTCAGCCGCATCAGCACCGCCAACACCGATAGCAATCATAGAGAGGCCCCCGCCGTTAGGTGTGTGCGAGTCTGTACCAATGACGAAACCGCCAGGAAAGGCGTAGTTTTCAAGAAAAACTTGATGAATAATGCCTGAGCCTGGCCCCCAAAAACCAATGCCATATTTGGCGGAAGCAGATTTTAAAAAATCATAAACTTCTTTGTTAAATTCAATAGCTTTTTTAATGTCTTCAAAGGCCCCAGAGTGAGCTTGAATCAAATGATCGCAGTGAATAGTAGATTTAACAGCTGCTTTTTTTCGACCAGATTGCATAAACTGCAAAACGGCCATTTGAGCTGTTGCGTCCTGCATGCAGACGCGATCAGGCTGCAAGTGCAATATACTCTTCCCAGGTTGCAGTTCTTGGTTCTTTGGATCAATGAGATGACCTAAAAGTATTTTTTCAGCAAGTGTCAGTGGACGATGAAGACGTTTTCTTACAATTTTAAGGTTTTTATCAAGAGTGCGGAAGTTTTCTTCCACCATTTCAGGTGTAGTTCGAAGAGGATCCAGTTTCATATTATTCGTAATTGTCTACCAATTTTTTCGAGGATCGCAAGTGATTCATCTAGATCTTTTTTTGAATGCGTAGCCATGTAAGAAGTTCGGATCAACCCTTTATTTTGAGGTACTGCAGGTGGTAGTACTGGGTTTGTAAAAAGCCCAGCATTAAAAAGTTCCATCCCAAAAACCAACGTTTGAATGGCTTCACCAATGTGTAAGGGAATGATTGGAGTTTCGCTAGGGGACGTTTTATAACCCATCTCATTGAGAGCTTTTCTCATGTAGGCAGCGTTATCCCACAACTTTTTAATATGTTCATTTTCAGATTCCATAATATCGAGTACCTTAAGAACCGCTGCTGTCGAAGCAGGAGGAAGGCTTGCTGAAAACATCATAGAGCGGGCTTTGTGTTTGATAAAATCAATGACATCATGAGTTGAGGCCACAAAACCACCAATGGACGAAAAGGTTTTACTAAATGTTCCCATAATAACAT
Source organism: Deltaproteobacteria bacterium (assembly GCA_016182335.1). GTDB lineage: Bacteria > Bdellovibrionota > JACOXK01 > JACOXK01 > JACOXK01 > JACOXK01. Next base: position 1,820 of record JACOXK010000048.1, read on the forward strand.
CAAACTGGGTTGAAAAATGCTCTTGGCTTCCTCGACCAGACCTCCCTAAAAGCCCAAAAGCGTGGGCATCATCAACAAAAAGCTGAGCATTATATTTTTTTGCAAGTTTTTGGATTTTATCAAGGGGAGCAATGTCGCCTGTCATGCTATAAACACTATCGGTCACAATAAGTTTGTTCTTATCTGCATGAATCTGAAGTTTTTTTTCCATATCATTCAGATTATTATGTTCAAAAACAACCGTTTCGCCCTTCGCCAGTCGGCAGCCGTCTACAATGCTGGCATGATTATCACTATCCGAAAGAACAATATCCCCTTTTTCAACAAGACAGGAGATAGTACCTATGTTGGCTTGAAAGCCTGTGCTAAAAACAAGAGCAGCCTCATGGCCTGTGAAACGAGCCAATCTCTCTTCCAATTCTAAATGAAGTTTGAGCGTGCCATTCAGAAACCTGGAACCAGTGCATCCAACTCCATATTTGTCCACAGCTTTTTTAGCAGCGTTAATAACACGTGGGTCATGGGTGAGGCCCAAATAATTGTTGGAGCCAATCATAATCACTTCGCGTCCTTCTATTGTAACGCGTGTGCCTTCGGATTGATCGATCCCACGGAAGTAAGGATAAATTCCGGCCTCTCGAACAAATTTAGCATCAGTAAATTGACTACATTTATCAAAGACGGATCCGGCCATAGAAAGCAGACGATACCCTGTCACTCGTATCAGTCAAGGAGGTATTGATGTCGTCATGGCAGCCTATGTAACAATTTTGATTTTATTTAGTTTATTTAGTATACAGACACATTCTATTTTAGATTGCCACGGATTGCAGTAGCAATCCTCGCAATGACAGGGTTAGAGTGTTATGATCAGTTTTAAAAATCTTACGCAGAGCGATTTAGGGCATTTATCTCAAAAGCTTTCCTCTTTTCTTAAAGCAGGAGATATTGTGGGTCTGACGGGACCATTGGGAGTTGGGAAGACGACTCTTGTCAAAAGTTTAGGGCAGGCCTTTAAGATTCGTCCAGATGACGTGGTGAGCCCAACTTTTACTCTGCTTAACATTTATGATGCAGCTCTTCCCATCTATCATTGGGATCTTTACCGGGTCGAGAATGAAAAAGAGCTTTTAGCATTAGATTATGAAGAGTATTTCTATGGGAAAGGCATTTGTATCGTGGAATGGTTCGATAAATTGGAACAATTGAAACCTTCTTCTTACATTGAAATTCAATTGAAAATAGTGTCTATAACGCAACGGGATCTTACTATCGAGGGGCATGGTGAAGAGGGCTTGATTTTAGAGAAAAAATTAAGGAACGGATTGCCACGGGTCGCTTGCGACCCTCGCAATGACAGACAAGTGCATGCATAATATTGTTGTTCAAAAATATGGTGGTACGTCTGTTGGTTCAACAGAAAAAATCAAACAAGTGGCCCAGAAAATAGCTCGTATTAAGCAATCAGGAAAACATGTTGTTGTAGTTGTCTCTGCCATGGCTGGTGAAACGGATAGGTTGATAGCTCTTGCTCGAGAGATTTCAGACTATCCAGATCTTCGTGAATATGATTCCATTTTTGCATCTGGAGAACAGGTGAGCTGTGGTCTTCTTTCTATCGCTTTGCAGGAGATGGGAGTGCGGGCTCAATCCTTTAGTGGAGAACAAGTTGGAATTGTGACAGATAATGCTTATAGCAAAGCGCGCATTCAATCCATTGATTCAAACATAATATTGAGTGAGTTAGATCAGGGAAAAGTTGTCGTTATAGCAGGCTGCCAAGGTGTTAGTCCCGAAGGGCGAGTAACGACTTTAGGTCGTGGTGGAAGTGATCTAACTGCTGTGGCCGTTGCCGCTGCAGTGGGAGCACAAGCTTGTGAAATCTACACGGATGTTGCCGGTGTATATACGGCTGACCCGCGCATTTGTAGCAACGCCAGAAAGATCGAAAAAATTTCCTACGAAGAAATGCTTGAGATGGCATCCATGGGGGCTAAGGTTTTAGAGAGAAGATCGGTAGCCTGTGCCAGAAATTATAAAGTTGCACTTTATGTGCGCTCTAGTTTTGAAGAAGGGCAGGGAACCCTTGTTTGCGAGGAGGATCATACAATGGAAAATATTCTAGTTTCAGGAATTACGCATGATAAGAAAGAATCAAGAATATCAATACCGCATTTGCCAACAGGCAGTTCTACGATTGCACATTTGTTTTCTAAGTTAGCTTCAAAAAATATTATAGTAGACATGATTGTTCAAAATATTCCTGAAAGTTCTGGGTTAACTGCTATTTCATTTACGGTTCCTAAAGAGGAGAGAACTGCTGCTGTTCAAATTGTGCAAGAACTGCATCCGCAGGCTGAAATTAATTTTGATGATCATATTTCCAAGATTTCAATTATCGGAGCGGGTATGAGGGCTCATGCTGGCATTGCCGCTAAAATGTTTGAAATACTAGCAGCGGAGAATATTAAAATTCTTATGATTTCAACTTCTGAAATTAAAGTATCTTGTG
>JACOXK010000162.1 GCA_016182335.1 Deltaproteobacteria bacterium
AAGTGCAGCTCATTAAAAGACTCAGACGATTCGAAAATGAAATTAGAGATGTGCTTTAAGGGGACACTCCCGTGGAGTTATTACCCGCTTAACAACATGCTCTCGCTCTGTTGGAATTTAATGAGCTTTATAGATGCGGTGTCGATTGCTTTTTCTCGTAGAAAGAACTAAGAGAAACTTTCTCTATAAATAAATGTCAGAAATTTCTTCAAAAAACGATTTATGCAGACAAAGTCTTTGTAAGAGAGACTTATGAAACAAAAAATAAGGGCTTCCCTAATTCTTTTTTTTTGAATTCAAGGAAACCCTTATTCAGATTTGTCTATCGTTCGTATATCGTGTCTAACCAGCGCTGGGTTTGATGTTGAGAGGACGCCCCGATGTAAATCTGACTCGTTTTTAAATCACCGTGACGAAGTAAATCTCGCGAGATAATTTCCAATGGAACGCCAGCACGAGAGGCATATGTGGCGCCAAAACGACGCAAATCGTGAAGCCTTAACTTTACTCCAAATTGCTTTGAGATTTTGTTCATCATGGAGCGGGCACCTGAATATGAAATTTTAAATATCCTCTCCTCAGATTGAATGTTTTTTTCTCGAATGTATTGAGCAAGTCTCTCAGCAACCCTTTCTGGCATAAGAACAGTTTCTATATCTTTTCCGGATTTTGGCTGATCAAGTGTGAGCCTTGTTCCAATAACATTCTTTCCCTTAAGTTTAAGTATTTCACCTATACGCATACAACACCGACTGCCGAGCTCCAAAATTAAGCGGTCTCTTAAACTGTCTGTGCGATAAATGATCGTATCCATTTGCTCTTTATCAATGAGCTGTTTTGGGGATCTTTTAGGTGCTCGGAAAGAATTTGTGAGAAGTGGGATCGTACAGGGATTCTTGATATTTAGGCTAAGACTTGTAATGGCAAAATTAAACATTGCCTTAACCTGTGCGAATCTCATACGTTTTGTGGCTTGTGACCGATTTTCGGTCAGCCAGTTTAAGAAATCAAAGAGATCTTGAGATGTAAAGTCTTCAAGATTCTTTTCAGGAAACCTTTTCAGCATGTGAGAATATAGGTGGTTGTAGGCACCACACGAGGTTTCCTTGGCAAAGGATTGAAGGTATTCCCTATGCTGTTTGATGACATGGGATAGTTCCATATAATACCTCTTATGTGGGGATGCATTGTGCCTTTCATCTTTTGAGTTCATGTCTTAGTTTCTTATAGGAATTAAGAAGATCAGAAACAGCATCATCAAGTTTAGGTTCTTTTTTACGGTGAACTTTAAAGCCATTTTTACGAAGAGTGCTATTATCTCCAATGACAGGAAGCTTTGGCCATGGGGCTCTGACTGCTTTAAGGGCTTTAACCCTCATCCAATCATTTACTTCAAATAAGAGCCTTTCTGCGCCTTCCTGAGCTCCAAAGAAAAGAATAACATAAATGAGCAATCGGATAAAAAATCCTGACATGAAACACCTCCCGATGAGTCCGGGATCGCGCTAGGTGCAAGGGTTGTCAAGATTTGAGTCTACTAATAAATCGTGCCAATTTTGTGTCAGAAATTATTTATTCCTTATGAATAGATAACAATAGATATAATTGGGAGGGCCTATAAAAACCTTTATGGGTAAGGATTACTAGGACAGTCCATCGAAATTAATGGTTTTTTAGATTTGTAAAAATAGCCTCTTTGGGATTAGCAAACCGACGCCTTCAGCCACTCGGCCACCTCTCCATGATGCTCCTTCATTGCTTACTAGAACTTCTCTAGGCTTTCAATCTCGGAAATAACCTCAGACCGAATTGGGGAATTAGGATCATTTTTCAAATATTCCTTATAAGACTCTATCGCCTTATCCTTAAGCTCCATAGCTTTGTAAACTTCGGCCAAAAAATAATGGGCAGACGAATTTTCAGGATCTTGCTTCGTAATTCCTTGAAGATAGCTTAGCGCAATATCTAAATCTCTCATCTGTGATGATTTAAAATAGGAAATACCAATTTTGAGCGCTGCATCCGTCAAATCAGCTCGCTTTGAAAGTGCATCCTTATAATAGGGAATAGCCTCCTCATATCGATTACTGCGATAGTAAATATCCCCCATTCTCATAGAAATAACGGCCGTATCTACCCGATTTTCAGTGACGTTTCGTACTTGAATCTCCTCTTTGTAAGCCTTAATTGCAGCTGATGTATTGCCATAGGCTTCATAAATTTGACCTAAATAAAAATGAGCCCGTGGATAGAATGGACTTAAGCCCGGTCTAGTTGATGTTCCCACTATAGAATTTAAATCTTTTTCGGCATCTTGATAGATTTGGGATAACTGATGAAAACTCTCTGTATCCCGCCGATTTTTACACAATTCATAAAGTTGATTAAATTGCTCTTGAGGATAAGGAATTTTATTCATTTCAAAGTGGTTTTTCAAAAGACCACATGCAGAACTATTGAAATCTTCATTGTTTTTTTCAATGAGAATTTGTGCCCTTTTAAAATAGATTTCAGCGTTTACAGGATCGAGCCCTTTCTGAATATGATAAACTTGAGCAGCTGCAATTGCAGCCCCCTTTTGAATAAGAGCATCAGCCAATATGTTCTGAACGGGAAAAAGCTTTGGATTCTGTGCAAGTGCTTTTTGTGCATATTGGACCGATAAGTCCCATTGGGACATTGAAAAATAAAGCTGACAAAGACCTGCACTTTCAAAAAGTTTCGAACCTGCTTTTTTTGAAGCTTTCTCCAAGTACTGTTTAGCCTGATTAGGAAAACCTTGGGACACAAGAACTTGGATTCTCAATAAATAAGCCTCAATATTGAGAGAATCGGCATTCAATGCCCTATCCAAAAGAGCTAGCGCTGGACCATAACTTTTTTTCACAAGGTAAACTTTTGAAAGTTCAGCTATAGCCTGCTCAAACCCCAGATTTTTTGCAGCAACTTTTTCAAGTGCAGCAATTGCCTGATCCAATAATTCCATTTTAGAAAAATAAACTCCACTCCAATAATGAAACCCAATTTCATCAGGTGATAGCTGCTCTAACTTAATCAAGATTGTACGCGCTTTCTTAAAATGAAAAAATTTAAGATACAGCTCTGCAAGTTTTAGATAGGCCTGCGTATAATCAGCTTTGAGAGCTATCGCCTTTTCATAGACTTCCATCGCAAAGTAAGCTTTGTACAAGCCCATTGATACATAGCACTCTCCTAAATAAAACCAAGCCTCTGCATTTTTAGGATCAAGTTTAGTAGCAATTTCGAATTTCTCGGCTGCTGTAAAGTATTGTTTATTTTTTAAATTGAGAAGCCCTACATTAATAAAAAATTGAGCGTTTTTTTGTGTTGTCGATGAGAGTTTTATTGTGCCACCAGAAGTCAGCACCTTGTAAGCTTCGCTATAATTTTCATTTTCTAAATCCAAATTCATGGCCTTCTCAAAATGTTGATAAGATAAGTCTAATGAACCGATATCCTGATAGATTTTTCCCATATAATAGTGTGCGGAAGCTTTCTGCTTTGGAAACAATTCATCAGCAGCTGCTAATTTTTTAAGATGATCTAATGCAATTCCAGACTGATTTTCTAGAGCATAAGTTAAAACAGCAAGCTCAAGCTGGGTTGCTTTGTGCGAAGGAAAAACGTCAAGTCCAACTTGATATGCTTCCTGCCCTTCCTGCAATTTACCCTGAGATAAAAGCACCTGCGCCTTTTCATAATAAGAGCGAATAAAAGAAGAATCAGCCTGAATTGATTTTTCATAGGCACCCAAAGCACCTTCTTTATCGTTTTCCATTGATTTTACTTTTCCAAGATAATAGAAAAGCCAGGGATTTTTTGGATATTTTTCCAAGCCCTTTTTTATTAATTTTTCAGCATTGGCAAGATTACTTATGACTTCTACTTCAAAGGCTACTTGAGTGATATAAAACTCTTCAAAATCATTTTGGGAGGCGATAATTCTCTTTAATATTTCAAAAAGATTTTCATGCTCTTTTTGATTCTGAGCCGTAACATCCCAAACAAAACAATAAGATAGAAAAAGGTAAGAAAGCGATTTTTGTGCCTGATCAGCGTCTAATGTAAGAGATTCGTGAAAAATAGAAATAGCTTTTTTGTAATCTAAAAAATTATCACTTTGAAAATGCTTCATTGCCTCTTGATATAAATCGTTAGCCTTTTGAGCAGAGGGGTTTTCAACTGTTAAAGGTGGTACCAAA
>JACOXK010000163.1 GCA_016182335.1 Deltaproteobacteria bacterium
TTATCTCTCCAGCAGGAGATATAAAAGGTGAAGAAAAACCTGAAGACCAATCATTTGATGCTATCACCTTTAAGTTAAATGTACTAGCATCACAAACTGGGCTGTTGACATTATGTGTAGAGATTGGAAAATATAGAGTTTGATTTGGCAACCCATTGGAAAAATAAAAAGAAGTGCTAACAATGGACGTGGAAAATTTTGGGCGACTTGTAAAAATAATCCTCCCAAGAACACTGCACTGAGTAATTTTATAATACCCAACATAATAACTGAAAGCCCGGAGCGGGCGCCACATCTATACTGCGCAGCCAAACCTCCCGCTCCATGACATGCCGGCATTCCACCAAATAAACAGGTTAATAAGTTGATGGCTCCTACACTCGTTGCAATGGTCGAGGCTTTTATTTTTTTCTCAGGAAACATATCTTGTAAAAGCAAAGCAGGTGAAAAAATCGAATTTGCTGTTGTAAGAGGAAGCTGAATGAGAACTAGCGATAAAACTGTTTCTGAGCACGTAAGAGTATGCCATTTAAAAAAGCCACCGGAAAAAGAGAGAGAAGGTTCGTTCAGAAGACCCTCCCAAAACATATAAATGAGAGAAATGCCAAATATCCCTAAAACCCATAGAGTATGATATTTTTTAAAACGTAAAATTAAAACTACGATGCAAACAAGACTCACAATAGGTAAAATGGCTAGATGTGCGCCGAGTGTTAGCTCATGGGCTTTCGCAAGCAGCATGAATGCCAAACCGAGTTGGATTCCCCGAATAACAGCCTCTGGGAAAAAAGTATAAAGTTTTTTAAAAATTCCAAGAGCGTTGAAAATCAAAATCGTCAAACCAATTAAAACACCAGCTGATAAAAGTTCTGCCTCAGAGACACCTTGAGCGATGGCCACAAGCCCCATGCCCTTCATGGGTTGATAAGGAAGTGGCACTTTAAATACAAATCCCACAATAATGTGAGCCAGCCCGCTCCAGAAGAGAATATTTATGGGATTTAAATTTGAAAACTGAGTGAGCCCTACGAAAAAAATAAAAAATAATGGCAGATCCCCTAGAGAACCCGAAAATTCAGATACATAAAACGAAAAACTCTTTTTTAACAAGCCATTCCTTTCCAAATTTTGGGAGGTTAAACCGTTTCCAATCAAACCCCAAGAGGGCTTGCCTCTAAAAGGCACCCTCTGGCCATTGTCCTTGAGCTTCAAGCTTTTAGATACAAAAGGCTCGGAAATTAAGGTTTAATGCTATAAAATTTTTTTCACAAAGAACATGATCCACATCATGTTCATGAAAAGAAGCATAATTTTTTATAAAATGTTCTTGTCACAAATCGTTTGGGACATTTTTTCAAGTAACGTTGTCATCTCATGAGATTTTAAATGCTTTTGGGCCAAAGGAAAAAGAACTGTATCTTCACGTAAAAAATGAAGTCTTAAAGACTCAACCAGTTGGGTTGCTTTTTCAATGGCTAGATCTAGGACTTGGAGTTGAGCCTCTTGACCCTTCAAGCGAGAAGAGAGTCCAAAGAAATTAAAAATAAGAGCTCCCATCTGAATCATACCTATGTGTTCTTCTTCAAGAAGCGTCACCCCCGTTTGAATAGGCGAACCTGGGCTGTGCTCTCCAATTTCGATGAGACAGTCATGAAGTTTTAAAAACAAAAATTTTTCTTCGCGTTTCGTATGCGGAATGAGCTTTTGATCAAAGCACTCAAAAAAATCTCGGATACATGCTTGAATCGGTTTTGTGAACCCCTCTTTTCTTAAGTCTTGAACAGCTTGTTCGAATTTATGAATATGTCCACGGATCTCTTGATGCTCGTCTATGAAATATGTAAGCAGAGTGTGCATGCTTTCATAAGACACATCTTCCTTTTTTAGTGGCTCTTCTGGAGGATCAAACGGGGAATAAATTTTTGATCCTTCATTTTTTTGCACATTTCTGTTAAGTGGTTCACTTTTATCTATTTCATTTAAATCAATCCACATCTTAACATCTCACTTCAGCATTTTTTCTATCATAATACCACCAATTCAATACCAAACAGATAAAATAATAGATAGCAAAACCATAAAGAGCATATTCAGGATGTCCCATTTTAATCTGCGCGCCAAATACATTTGGAATAATAAAAGCCCCATAAGCTGCTATGGCAGAGGTCCAGCCTAAAACAGGACCTGCTTGATGTTTTTCAAAGATGTAGGGAATACTTCTAAACGTCGATCCATTTCCAATCCCTGTTGTAACAAACAAAATTAAAAATAAAATCAAAAAAGGTACAAAATAACTTTCGGGTAAAGCCGCTTGCTTCGCCTGAATAATGCAAAAAGCTACACCAAATGCTGCCATAATCATAGCTACCGTTGTCCACTGCGTAACCTTAGAGCCACTGTGAATTTTATCGGATAACCATCCCCCCACCGGTCGAACCAAAGAACCCACCAGCGGTCCAAGCCACGCATAGGCAAATGGATTAGGGGCATTTGGGTTGAGGGACCCATCAGGAAGTGTCCCAAAAATATCCTGAATCAATTTTGGAAATGCAGCTGAATATCCAATAAAAGATCCGAAAGTCATTGTATAGATAATAGTCATGATCCAATTGTGCTTGCTATGAAAAATTTCAAATTGCTTGTGAAGATTCGATTTTAATTCACCCGGGGAAAGATATTTCATCAGCATCACTGTTAAAAAAACCGTGAGGGGAAGGACAAGCCACATGTTCCAATTAAATTTAAGTAGAAGTATTAATCCGATAGCTGTCGCTAGTGCACCCAGCACAATTAAAAATAAGATTTTACAAATTGATGTAAACATGGAGCCCAATCTTGAAGAGGACGTCGCCACATTATTCATCCCAAAAAAAGCAGCACCAGCAAATAAAACCAATAGAGGCACCCACGTCCATCCGCAGTTTTGAATGTAAACCAGCGAACCTTGAACTTTTGAACCTGTCGTCTGGGGAAGGAAAACCCCTTCTCCTCCCAATGTCCCAAAAAGCGCAAAACCCATGGTCAAAGGAAGCAACACTTGCATCACACTCACACCTAAATTTCCTAATCCTGCATTTAAGCCTAAGGCTGTTCCTTGCTGATTTTTTGGAAAGAAAAAACTAATGTTGGACATGGAAGATGCAAAATTTCCACCACCAAAGCCTGAGAGGGCTGCAAGTATCGCAAAAACTATATAGGGGGTGTGGATATTTTGAAGCGCCACTCCAGCACCTACTGTTGGAATGAGAAGAAGGGACGTTGCTATAAAAATCACATTTCGTCCACCCCCTACGGCAATTAAAAATGAATGTGGGATCCTAAACGTTGCCCCTGCTAAACCCGCAATGGCAGGAAGCGTATAAAAAAGAGCCTTGTTAGAAGATGGATCTGGATGAAATACAAAGCCAAGGTTTTGCATTTGGACAATGATGATGCTCCACATGATCCACACTGCAAAGGCCAAAAGCAAACAAGGAATCGAAATCAAAAGATTTCTTATTGCAATTTTTCTGCCTGTAGTTTTCCAAAATACAAAGTCTTCCACGTTCCAATCTTTAATATTATGAATCATCGTTTTCTCCAGGTTAAGGATTATACTCAGAATTTTCTTCTAATGTACGAATAAGTTTTGGATCTCTTTTTTTCATCATGGTTCTAATGACATGATGCATCCACCAGAGACAGGCAACGGACACTAAGAACATAAACATCCAACAGCTGGTCCAAAGTCCACTCCATTCTAATAAATAACCAAAAATAATGGGACAAAAAAATCCTCCTAGTCCTCCTAAAACACCCACCATTCCTCCCACCACACCCACTTCATCAGGGAAATAATCGGGAATATGTTTATAAACAGCAGCTTTTCCAATACCCCAAATACTTCCTAAAAGAAGCACAAGCGCTGCAAAGATCCATACATTGGCTTGAAAATAAATTCTTGTAATCCCTTTGGCCAAGAGTTGTTTTTTTTGAACTTGATCCCCCACATTTACAACAGGTTCTTGCCACACCTCTTTTGCAGGGAAAACAAGCATATGATCATCAATGTTTTTTAATTTATCTTCTTTAGGTACAACTTTATAAGCTTGATTTCCAATAATTATTTCGGAAGAAGTCACTTGCAAAACTGTTCCGGATTGTGTGGCCATAATACCTCGGCCAGCAGAATAAATATCCATTTTAGGGACAATCAACATCAAGCTGATA
>JACOXK010000164.1 GCA_016182335.1 Deltaproteobacteria bacterium
AAAAAATATTTTTTACAAAAAAGAAGACTTGAATTTTTATAAATAACAAACGCTCCAATAATAAAAAGAAGAGTTGAAAAAAACGACACAGCTGCATAAAACCAACCCACAACACCCGTGAGCAACAAAGAAAGCGTCAAAGGTAATAAGGTCAAAGAATAAATAAAAATCTGTTTTCTTGTTTCTGTTTCTCCCTTAATAACAGGTAGCATTGGCAAACCAACACTCGCATAATCGTCCTTGTAATATAAAGAGAGTGCCCAAAAATGGGGCGGAGACCAAAAGAATATGATCAAAAACATAATGATGGGCTCCCAGGCAAAGCTGCCGGTTGCAGCCACCCATGCTAAAACTGGCCCCATAGAACCAGCCATTCCTCCAATAACAATGTTGTATGGCGTTCTTGGTTTTAAATATAAAGTATAAAAAAAACTATAAAATACGATTGTAGAAGCACCCAAAAGAGAGGCGAGCACATTTCCAAATATATAAAGTAGAGCTACCCCTAAAAGACAAAGAACCAAACTAAAAATAAGTGCACTTCTTGGAGAAATTTTTTTCAAAGGCAGAGAGCGCCTCTGTGCCGTGCGCTTCATACGGGCATCAATATCTCTTTCAAAATATTGGTTGAGTGCATTGGCAGCAGCACCAATGAAAAAAACGCCTAAAACAATCATCCAAAAAGTGAGAGGTTCAAGAGAAACTGATACAATTGCGTTCAATCCAACAATAGCCGTGAACGCAAACAGAACACTAATTTTAGGTTTTGTAAGATTTAAATATGCGGATACAAGGTTCATAAATATAGATTTTTAAACTAGATCCCCGCTAGTTGTCCTCGTTCCACTCGGACTATATGCGGGGATGACAAACTTGAAACGACGATTTATCAACAGCAATTTAAGCATTAAAACAAAACTCATAGAAACAACCCCTATCCCCGCAGCCAAATGGAGAATTCTTAATGGCAGAGGAAGCTTAAAAATCACAGTCAAAACGCCAAGTGCCACCTGTATCATAAGAAGAATGAATAAGCCACGCTCTACTTCGATCACTCCGTGAGCTTCGAAGAGTTCGTAGTGACGAAGAGATCTTCTAAAATAGAGAATGCCAGTGGATAAGACTAAAAGGGTTAAGGCACCCAAACGATGGACAAAATGAATTTTCGCCAATAAATCCCCTGACGGTGGTAGCAACCGGCCATAGCATAATGGGAAATCCGGGCACCCAAGCCCAGCGCCCACCGATGCCACATAACCACCAAACACAAACTGCGCAAACGCCACAATAAACAAGACGATGAAAAATCGCTGAGAATAGCGGAAGCATAAGTCTCCGAGTATTTTTCTCGGCACGCGGTCGTTTTCCCCGGCGTGGAAAACGCCGCTCGGAACTCGGGTTTGCTCTCTTTTGCTTCGCAAAAGATCCATGCCCGCAAACCCTCCGTTATAGCCTTCGGAAAACACTCGGAGATTTATGCTTGTATCCTCAAACAACAAAAAAAGAGACAGCATAAGCAAAAAGAAAATCATAGCGATTGCTAAATGAATCATAATAACAAGAGGGTCTAATTCGTATTTAACAGCCAAAGCACCCATGCCAGCTTGAACTAAAACAAGAATTAAAATGACTGCAGCTAAAATAGTTTTCCATCCCCGATTTTTCTTAAAACAAGAAACAACAAACAGAGCCAAAGTCACAAGGCCCACCCAACTTGCAAGCATGCGATGGCCCCATTCTAAAAGAGATTGATATTGGAAAGGTGGAAGCATTTTCCCATAACATAGAGGCCAGTCAGGACATCCCAACCCTGAACCAGTCACACGAACCACGGCACCCCAGAGAATGAGGATAAAGGTAAGAATAAGATTTATTTTAAGTAATGTTTTCATAGATTGCCGCGCTCCCCTCTCCCTGGCCCTCTCCCACAAGGGGAGAGGAAAATTAAAGCACATGACGGTCAACGGAAAAGAACATCAGAAAGAGTTAAACCGATAAAAAGAGCAAGAAAAACAAAAGCCGAAATAAATACGACTTGATTCACCCTGTTATCATCTTTTAAATGCATAAAGTACAAACACACAAGTGAGCCCTTCACAGTGGCAACAAACATCGCTACAAAAATATTAAAAACCCCGAAGTGAAAATAAGACACAGCCACAGTAATCGCCGTTAAAATAAGCAAGGTTCCAAAAACTGCTAAATAAGTTTTATTATGATCGTGATGAACATTCATAACTCACCCAATTAAATACAACAAAGGAAATAGATAAATCCATATAAGGTCTACTAAATGCCAAAAAATTCCAACCATTTCAACTGGAGTAAAGTAAGTAGAACTCAACGATTTAAATCGACATTTGAGAAACATCCAAAAAATGAGCCCCATCCCCACTAAAACGTGAGAACCATGGAGACCGGTCATAAGAAAGTAAAGTGAGAAGAAAAGTTTTCCCTTCTCGTGCGAAAGTCCTTCATAGGTAAAATAACCAGCTGGTAAAAGACCAGCGTGAATTTTATGAGTGTATTCAAAATACTTAATCACAAGAAAAACAGAGGCAAAAAACAATGTCGCAAGCAGAAAATAACTGGCACGCTTCACCCTATCATGCCTTGTTTCATTGACAGCCATAGCCATTGTAAAACTGCTGGCAATCAAAACCACAGTGTTGATAGCACCCATCACTTTATCAAGATGATGTGAGGCCTCAGCAAAAGCTTGGGGGTTTAACGCCCGAAACACAATGTAGGCCACAAAAAGACCGCCAAACATAAGAATTTCAGTCACAAGAAACAACCACACGCCTAATTTAGAAGCTTCATAGGCTTGAGTAGCCGTTTCAAAATGATGTGGAACAACGTGCCCTTTTCTGTCATTGCGAAGATGTACTTCACTGGCGCTCTGCACAGGCTCTGCAGCTATGGTAATCTGATTTAAACTCATTGAGCCTTTACTCCATACTCATAAGGCCCACACGTCACGTTTGGGACTTTATCAAAATTATACGTTGTTGGAGGAGACGAGATTTGCCACTCAAGAGATTTTGCGCCCCAGGGGTTTGATGATGCCTTTTTGCCTCTAAAAAGAGACCAGATGAGATATAAAAAAAATAAACCAAACCCAAAACCCAAGAGCCAAGAACCCAATGTTGAAATCTTATGCCATAACTCGTAAACGGGCTCATAAGTAGCATACCTGCGCGGCATACCCAGTTTGCCCATATAGAATTGTGGCAAAAAAGTAATGTTAAAACCTACGAAAATAAAAAACCAAGAAATTTTAGCCAATAGTTCGTTGTACATTTTGCCAAACATTTTTGGCCACCAATAGTGAATTCCAGCCATAAGCCCCATGACAGTGCCACCCACCATCACGTAGTGAAAATGGGCAACGACAAAATAAGTGTCATGAAGATGAACATCAGTTGCAAGGGCCGCCAAGAACAAACCTGTAAGCCCACCTATCGTAAATAGAAATATAAAAGAAAGGGCATAGAGCATAGGGGTCGTCAGCTGGATGGAGCCTTTATAAAGGGTTGCTGTCCAGTTAAAAACTTTAATAGCAGTGGGTACAGCAACTAACATTGTTAAAATAGAAAATAAAAAATTGGCCAAGGCTGACTGAGAACTCACAAACATATGATGCCCCCACACCAGGAAACTGATAAAAGCAATGGCTATACTTGAGTAGCCAATGGCCTTGTAGCCAAAAATATGTTTTCTTGAAAAAACAGAAATGACTTCAGAGATAATTCCCATGGCGGGTAGAATCATAATGTAAACAGCTGGGTGCGAATAAAACCAAAAAAAATGCTGAAAGAGAACTGGGTCCCCACCTCGTGCAGCATCAAAGATACCAACGCCTAAAACACGTTCCATGACTATGAGCAAAGTTGTGATGGCAATAACAGGGGTAGCTAAAACCTGAATAATAGCTGTTGCATAAATAGCCCACAAAAAAAGAGGCATGCGATAGAAACTCATACCTGGGCATCTTAATTTATGAATCGTCACAATAAAATTAAGCCCTGTTAAAATCGAGGAGAAACCCATAACAAAGGCCCCTAAGGTTACCATGACAACGCTTGTTTGGGTCTTAATGCTGTAGGGCGTGTAAAAAGTCCATCCCGTATCAACTCCCCCGGTAAAAAGGGTAGTCGCAACAAGTAAGGCTCCCGCAATAAAAAT
>JACOXK010000010.1 GCA_016182335.1 Deltaproteobacteria bacterium
ACCTGCTGCTTACAAATCAGCTGCTCTACCAACTGAGCTACGCCAGCATAGGACACTTTAATTTATATTACTCTATAACATTGAAAGAATTTTTTTTACAAGGGCCTTTTTGGGAGAAGCTTCATGAATGGGTCTTCCAATGACAAGATAATCTGCCCCCAGTTCACATGCCTTTTTTACCGTTGTCACTCGAGATTGATCACTTGGTGTTCCAGAATCCAAACGAATTCCAGGTGTCACCGTTATAAAATCCTTTCCACATACCTTCTTAATACTTGGAACTTCCCAGGCAGAGCACACAACTCCATCTAAGCCAGCTTTTCTCACACGTTCTGAGTATTGCACAACTCTCTCCTCTAAACTTTCTCCCCATTTGCCAAAACCCTCTTCAATAAGATCGCTCTGACTAAAACTTGTGAGTAATGTGACCCCAATAAACAGTACCTTTGGGTAACATTTTTTTAATTTTGCAATCTCATCTAAATTCTTTGAAGAAAGAACTGTATGAAAATTAATCATGAAAACGCCCAACTCACATCCTGCTTCTAAACTTCTGATAGTAACGGTAGGAATATCAAAGAATTTTAAATCCAAAAAAACTTGTTTGCCCTGGTCTTTGAGCCATTTCACAACTGGGGGGCCCTCTTTGACGAAAAGGGGGAGCCCAACTTTATAATAAGTTCCCAGCCCCCCTATTTCTCGTACAAATTTTCTCGTTTCTTTAAAATCTTTAGTTTCAAGAGAAATAATGAGCTTAGTCATGAGATAAATTCATTCCCCACATTTGATATCGTACTGTTTCAATTTTCGGTGCAGATGAGTCCGTTCAAGGCCAATCAATTTTGCTGTTCGAGATATATTTCCTTGACATTGCTGCAGTTTGTTCAAAATAAAAACTCTCTCAAAGTGCTCGCGAGCTTGTCTGAGCTGCGCAGGATAAGACGGGCCTTCCAGGCGCCCACCCTCTGGCAAGATAATATCTTCTTCACCAATCGTTTGTCCACGCGCCATAATAGCAAATCTTTCAATAAGATTTCGAAGTTCTCTAATATTACCAGGCCATGAATATTTTTTCAGTTTATCAATGGCATGCGATGTAAACTTCATACCCCCTCTTGTATTTTCCCGAGTTACTTCTTCTAAAAAAAAATGGGCCAGTGCTTCAATATCTTCTACTCTTTCACGCAATGGGGGAATATGAAAGGGAATGACATTGAGTCTGTAGTAAAGATCCTCCCTAAAAAGCCCTTTCTCGATTTCTACTTTCAGATTTTTGTTTGTGGCTGCACAAACCCGAACATCAATTTCAATTGTTTTCTGCCCACCAACACGAATAAATTTTCTCTCCTGCAAAATTCTCAATATTTTCGCCTGAGCATTAAGACTCATATCAGCAATTTCATCTAAGAAAAGAGTGCCCCCATCTGCCATGTCAAACTTACCTTTTTTGGAACCAATAGCCCCCGTAAATGCTCCTTTTTCATAGCCAAAAAGTTCGGATTCAATAAGGCTTTCTGGAATTGCAGCACAATTAACAGCCACAAAAGCCCTCTGGCACCTGCGGCTTAATCGATGCAAAGCTCTTGCTACTAGTTCCTTACCAGTTCCATTTTCACCCGTGATCAGAACCCAACTATTAGTAGGAGCAACAAGTTCAATCAGTTTTTTTATTTCTAAAATAGCCTGACTGCTCCCAAGCAATTCCTGATGTACACTTCCATCACTTCGAAGTCTTTGATTTTCTTCCTTCAAATCCTGATGAGAGGAAAGATTACTCAAAATCACAAGAAGCTTTTCTAATGAAAGAGGCTTTTCGATATAATCAAAAGCACCTAGCTTCGTTGCAGTAACAGCTGTTTCGATAGTCCCATGCCCACTCATCATAACGACACCACAATGGGGAAACTTCTCTTTAATTTTTTTGAGAACTTCAAGCCCGTCCATAGGCTCCATCCAAATATCAAGCAGAACAATATGAATGGGAACTTTTGAAAGAACAGATAAAGCTTCAGATCCGCCTGAAGCTTTAAAAACCTCATACCCTTCCTCTTTTAAAATAGCGCCCAGACTCTCCAAAATAGATATCTCATCGTCAACTATGAGAAGCGTTTTTTTCGTACTCATACTGTTCTTTCCCCAATCCCTGGCACCCAGGGCGCAATAGTATCTTCAACGGGGAGCTCTATGATAAACATGGCTCCTTTATCTTCACTCGAAACAATACGAATAACTCCGTGGTGCTCTTCAATAATTCTTTGAACAATGGCAAGCCCTAGCCCCCCACCTTTCATTTTAGTTGTAAAATACGGAAGAAAGATTTTGCTGCGAAGATGATGATCAACTCCACACCCAGAATCACTAATCTCAATCACAGTGTGTTTTAAATAAGGATTGTATTTGATGCATATCTTCATTTTTCCGGTCTTTTTCATAGCATCAATGGCGTTGTCAAAAAGGTTAATAAACACCCTTTTGATCTGATCCCTATCAACAAGCTGAAGCGGAACATCAGGCTGCTCTTCAAATAGAATTTGCACCTTTGGGTGAGCGATTTGATAGAGATCTATCACTTCCTTTAAAATAAGAGACACTCTATGGTTGTGAAATTTGGGTTGAGGTAACCTTGCAAAATCTGAAAACTCATCAATCATATCTTTTAAATCATCCACCTGATTAATAATGGTTTGCACACAGTCAGAAAAAACTTCCTTCTCAGGAATATCTGAATAACGCTTTCGTAAACGCTGAGCAGATAATTTAATGGGAGTCAGCGGGTTTTTAATTTCATGCGCAATTTGTTTGGCAATTTCTCTCCAAGCAGCCACTTTTTGAGCAGTGAGAAGCTCTGTTAAATCCTCAATAACTACAACCATGCCACTATAATCATTATCTTCGTTGCGAACACCAGCAACACTTGCAAGAAGGGTTTTGATCTGCCCTCCTGATGGAAATTGAAATTGTTTTTCATGGATAGCAATAGAATCCTTCTCGATGATATCGCACATAAACTCATCTACGGCTTTGAGGTATATTTGAGGGATGACTTCATGATAATGCCTCCCAACTACGTCTTTAGCACTCACACCAAATAGAGCTTCAGCCGAACGATTGATAGTTGTCATAAGTCCATAGGCATCCAAAGAAATGACCCCTGCAGTAATATTTCTTAAAATAGCCTCTATATATTTTCTGCGCTGATTTAATTCTTTATTAGCCTCTTGAAGACTGCTATGAGCTTGGGCTATTTGCGCTCGATGGTTCTTAAGATCCAATGTCATTTGATTAAAGGATTGAGTGAGTGAATCAAATTCTTCAGCTGCCATTTGAGAAGGCAGATGTTGCAAATGAACATCAAGATTCCCAGAGGCAATTTCTTCTGTGGCTGAAGCTAAATTTTTAATGGGTGTCGTTAATTGCCTCGCTAAATAAAATCCAAACCAGGTAGCCGTAAAAACGATCAGCAGTGTCATTAAAATGAGTAGGAGAAAATAGCTTGATTGAATTGATGGTGCAAACGGGTAGGTCGAAGAATAATCCTTATAAGTCGACTCAATTTTTTCCATGTGCATAGCCAGAGCCAACGGTGTAAAAAAATTGACGACTAAAATACCATCCACTTTTTTTGAAGAGACCTCACGAAATACGGGAACAACGACTCGAACTAAATTTCCCTCACCAATGTTTTGCGTAAATCCAGAAGAGACACCCTTTAAAGCATTCAGAAGAGTTTCTTCTGGAGGTCTTGGAAAACTGTAGTCTGCATACCGAGAATCAGTGCTTGAATCATAGAGGGAGAGATCCCTAAAATAAAACTCTAGAAATGAAATTTGAAATTGTTCTCTGAAATGACTAAAACTTTTCTTAAAAAAATCTTTTTTACTATGTCTTAAAAGTTTTTCAGAGGAGACAAAATGGGAAATAACACCTGCGTACTGCTCCCCTCTTTCTTGAAACATTTTATAATAATTTCTGGAGATCTCTACCCCTCCTTTTAAAGATGCTTTTACTTGTGTATTAAACCATTTTCCAAAACTGTTATGAATGTAGAGAGCGGAAATTGTAAAAAGCAAAATAGTTGGAATAAGAGCAAAGCCCACAAAAACAACAATGAGTTTGGATTTTAGTTTGGCACCAAAAACACTATCTTTTCGTTCCAAGAAAATCTTAATAATATTTCTAAAAACAAGGAAAACTAATAAACCTAAAAGCAATATATTAATATTAACGATGACAAAAAAAAGTAAACTTGTGACAAGTGATACCTTGGAAGAAAGTTTCGAAAGAGAAACCTCCAAAACTGTAAGTAGAGAAAAGACAAGTGTACATAAAAAGATAAGTCTTTTTTCTCGGCGTCTTCGCTGAATCTCAGATGACATGTCTTCCTTATATGTTGCAGATTTACAACAGGCAAGTCCTAGGTATTTTGTAAAACTCAAGCCTAAAGTTTTTAAGCAACAGAAGCTAAAAGTTCCTGATCACACAATAGTGAAGAAGATAGTCCATTCTCGGAATGTACAATTTGGTCATAGGTCATCATTTTCCATGCATCTTTACTTTTAAGCGTTTTTTCAACCAACTGATGGTGCAAACTGTGACCTGATCGATAAGTGATGAGATGCCCTATGACTTGCGCTCCTACTAGAGCCAAATCCCCAATGGAATCAAGTACTTTATGACGAACAAATTCGTTCTGCCATCGCAGCCCCTCACGATTCACAATAGAATCCTTATCAAGAACAACAGCATTCTCAAGACTTGCCCCCAACGCCAATCCTCTACTTTGTAGATACGAAACATCATCTAAGAATCCAAATGTTCGGGCCTGTGCTATTTCCTGACAATAAAAATGAGAGCCCCCTTTATAAGATAAAAACGGAATTCGAAAGTCAAAATTCTGTTTACCAATACAAGTATGAGCAAACTCAATTCTGCAAGTTACTTTGAACTCTGTTGATGGAAAGAGGTAACAAAACCTATCTTTATTACGAACAGCAACAGGTTTTGTAATAATAAGAAATTTTTTTTGACTTTTTTGTTCTTTCAAACCAGTTTGAATGATGGCTTCGATAAAAGCAGCGGCACTTCCATCAAAAACAGGAATTTCAGGGCCTTTGACGTCAATGTGAACGTTGTCCACCTGAAGACCCATCAGCGCGGAAAGAAGATGCTCAACTGTACCAATGCTCACACCCTCTTTACCCAAAGTTGTTGCCATACTTGTATCTACAACATTCGAAGCATGCGCCCGTATGGAAGGCGAAGAGGAGAGATCTGTTCTTTTGAAGACAATTCCATAATCCACTGGAGATGGGCTCAATGTAAGCTCAACATCTTTTCCAGAATGCAAACCTTTGCCATTAAGTTGAATTACTTTTTTTATAGTTTTCTGTTTGTACACAAACGCTCCATTAGAACATAAGGCAAAAATCATGCCAGAATAAAAAAATTAATTATGTTAATGAGTTATAAAGTTATATTGTAAACAGAATTCTTTTTCTGTTGCATTTTTACAACAGCAAACCTCCAATCTGTTACTAAATAAATACAATTTTATTATGTAGATTAAACTGGTTTTTTAAGAACAAGAATTTTGCCCTCAGACATTTCCTCAATAGCACTTCGCACACCTTCGCGCCCGATACCAGAATCTTTAATCCCACCGTAAGGCATCTGATCCGCTCTGAAAGTAGGAGTATCATTGATAATGAGCCCCCCCCACTTCTAATGTTCTGTATGCCTTCCATATGTGACTCCAATTATTAGAAAATAATCCAGCTTGAAGTCCGTACGGAGTTTGATTGACGCGGTTTAGAACATCATCGAAGTTTTCGTAAGAATTAACAGAACAAATGGGACCAAAAGCCTCTTCACAGGAAATCTTTGCCTCACTTGAAACATTCGTTAAAACCGTAGGCCAATAATAAGAACCTTCTCTTTTATTGCCACAGTGAAAGCGTGCTCCCTGTGACAACGCCTCATGAACCCATTCCTCAACCCGTAAAGCTGCACTTTCAGATACAAGAGGACCCACTTGAGTTGTATCGATGAGAGGGTCTCCGACTTGAAGCCGTTCTGCACCAGCAACAAATGAATTAAAAAATTTGTCATACATTGTTTTATGTACATGAACCATTTGCGTAGAAATACAGGATTGCCCAGCATTCGTGAATGCACCCCTCAAACATTTCTTAACGATATCATCAAGATTTGTATTTGCATCCACGATTAAATGGGCAACACCGCCTAATTCTAAAACTACTTTTTGCTTGTGCGCACTCTTCTTCAGATGCCATCCAACCTTGGCGCTTCCCGTAAAGCTTAAAAGCTTTACTTCATTCAAAAAAGCGCCGTATTCTGCCACTTCATTTGAGCATGGTACAACACTCACAACTCCAGAAGGGACTCCTACCTCTTCAATAATCTCTGCCAAGATCAGAGCACTCGAAGGACATTGTAACGGTGGTTTTAAAACAATCGTATTTCCTAAAGCTAAAGCTGGAGCTATCTTGTGGGCTGCAAGATTAAGAGGATAATTAAAAGGGGTGATCCCAAATACTACGCCTATGGAAAAGCGTTGATAAATACCAAAACGGTCTTGACATGTCGCAATTGTATCTAAGGGAAGAACACTTCCCTCAATTCTTTTAGATTCTTCCTCTGCTATTTCGAAAGTATTGTAAGCTCGATCTACTTCTCCATGAGCCTCTGTGATGGTTTTGCCCATTTCAGTTGTAACAGATTTAGCCAACTCTTCTCTACGTTTCCCAATTCCTTCTTTGATTTTCTTCAAATATTGGGAGCGATCATAAGAAGAAGTCTCTCGAAAGTTTTTAAAGGATTGGTGGGCGGCCTTAACTGCCAATTCCATGTCTTTTTTCGACGCCAAGCAGATCCTGGACAGAATCTGAGCGGTTATAGGAGATCTCACATCATGAATTTCTTGAGAGGTCTTCCAGGATCCAGCACAGAAAAAAGGCTTTATCATATTTATTTTATGAGATGTTTTTTTCGTAAATTCTATATTTTTTGTAGAGTTTTACACCTAGGTGCCGAAGCGACTTATTTAGCTTTTCATTATCTTCTAAGACCCATGAAAGCTCTCCCTTGAGCATATTCTTCTGATGCCCCCTCTTCACTAATTCATCGTAACAGACGGCACCCAAGCCAGAATGATGATATTTTTGTAAAACACCCAGTGCAAAAACACGCAAAGAAGATATTTTTTTCATTCCATGCAAAAGCTTCCACCACCCAAAAGGCAGAAGCCTTCCATTAATGTTTTTCAAAACCTCATTGACATTAGGAAGAGCAAGACAAAAGCCGGCGGGTTCGCCGTCCACCTCTACAACAAACGTAAATTCGGGCATTGCTACCCCTCGTAAACCTTGAAGCATGAAATAAATTTCTTCTTCAGAAAGGGGTGTAAAATCCCAGTTTTCCTTCCATGCATCGTTATAAATTTTTGAAGCCAAGCGCACTTCTTTCTCAAAATTTTTCTTAAGATCAATGTTTCGAACAACAATGTTCATTGATTCCCTGACATAACCAGCAATATTGCTTAAAGCTTCAAGACCAGTTGGATCAGCTTGAATATCAAGATAATAGGCAAAAAGATCCTTACTTTTTTTAAGCCCATGGCCTTCTAAAAGAGTTGGATAATAAGAAGGATTGTAAGACATCATGATGTAAGGAGAACTATCAAAACCCTCAATAAGAAGCCCAGCTTCATCATTCATCGTTGGGCTAGTGGGGCCTAACAATTTATTCATTCCCAGCAAGCGCCCCCAGCTAGACACGGACTTAAAAAGTTCAGAAGCTACATTGGGATCATTAATACATTCAAAAAAACCAAAAAAAACAGTTTTTTCATTTGAAAATTCGTTATGTCTTTTATTGAGAATGGCGGCAATGCGCCCTACCATCTTGCCATCTTGATAAGCTATAAACAATTCTTTTTGTGCATTTTTGAAGAGAGGATTTTTCTTTTCATTGAGAAGTTTTTTTTGTTCAGTCAAAAGAGGAGGCACCCAATAAGTGTCATTCTTATAAATTTTCCACGGAACTTTTAAAAAATCACCTAAATGACGCGCTACTTCAATTTTAATCATTGGCTCAATTAAACAAAAGTGCTTGTTCTTGACAAGATGTATTTCCATTAGAAAATGGTAAGAACAATGAAAGGTTTCTGCAAGTCACCTGTTCACGCTCTGGCTTTTCATCATTTTCAAAATTTATCCTTTTATAAAAAAAAGCTACTCATTGAAGAAATAGGTGATTTTCAAAAAATTTTTGAAACGCCCGTGTCCTCCCTTCAGAAAATGTCTGACCTCTCTGCCGAAGAAGCCTATCGAATTCAAAATTATAAAGAGTTTCACCGTTTCGAAGTGGAGCTTTCGAATATTCAAAAAAAAGGGATTCATCTCATCACTTATCTTGATAAGAAATTTCCAGAAAAAATTCGCCACATTTATGACCCACCGATGGCAATCTGCGTTCAAGGCCAGCTGCCCGCTCTACAGCAACCCTCGTTGGCTGTTGTAGGATCCCGCCAGGCTAGTTTTTATGGAAAATCTGTTACTACAAAGTTAATTCCTGACTTCATCGAAGCTGGTTTTGCTATCGTCAGCGGGGGAGCCCGGGGTATAGATACCCAAGCTCATCGGATTGCCTTAGAAAACGGGGGAACTACTATTTCTATTTTAGGATGTGGCCTCAATCAAGTTTATCCGATGGAAAATAAAGACCTTTT
Organism: Deltaproteobacteria bacterium; assembly: GCA_016182335.1. GTDB lineage: Bacteria > Bdellovibrionota > JACOXK01 > JACOXK01 > JACOXK01 > JACOXK01. The sequence goes on from JACOXK010000010.1 coordinate 8,750, forward strand.
TCAAAGAATCTCTCAGCATGGATGCCTCGTTTCAGAATTTAGTCTCTGTGCATTTCCTTCTAAACAAAATTTTCCACAAAGAAATCGACTGATCAGTGCCTTAAGTGACGGAGTTCTCGTGGTTGAGGCTGGAAAGAAAAGTGGTTCTCTTATAACAGCGCGGTTTGCACTGGAACAGGGAAAAGAAGTTTTTGCGATACCCGGTCCTATACTTTCACATCATTATGAGGGAACAAATCATCTTCTTCAGGATGGAGCAACATTAGTATGTGATTCTTCTGATATTTTTTTGGCTCTCGGCATTGACAAGAAAAAGAATCGAAGCCTATGCAAAGATCTGCCAAGTAGTTTTGAGAAGGAAGATTTAAATTCTGAAGATGAGAAAATATGGAACACGTTAACTCAAGGAATCAGCTACTCGGTAGATGAAATAGGAAGTATGGTCGATGTGCAGGTTCCTCAAATACAAGAAACATTGATGAAACTCTCATTACATGGGTATATTAAAGAAGTTCACGGTAAGAAATTTGTTAAGAACTAGGGGGGCGCGTTGAACAAGAAGATTGTTGAAATGGTGGGCCTTATTCTAAAGAATCTAGATCACCAAGTTGAAAAAGAAAAAGACCTCATAGATCATCTCCTTTTGCGGGGCTACTCATTAAAAGAAATTGAAATAGCCTTTAAGTGGCTGGCAGAAAACACTCTTGCCAGAGCAGCCAAAACTCAAACAAACTCTTTTAGAATTTTAACTTCTTATGAAAAAGCGCGTCTTAAACCCGAAGCATGGGGTTTTTTGTTAAAACTTAAGAATTTTAGTGTTATTGACGATGAATTGCTTGAGGAAATTCTGGAACAGGCTTTGAACTATGGACCTGAGGATGATGAGATCAATGCTGACCAAATGAAAACGATAGCTCAATTCAAGATTTTAAGCGGTCGTTGTAAATCAAATATTCAGCGTTCGCATGTTAGTGTCCTCTATCATTAAAAACAAGATAGACCCCAGATCAAGTCTGGGATGACAATTGATTAAGGAAAAAGATATGTCCCATTTGGTTATTGTGGAATCTCCTGCCAAGGCACGAACGCTTGAAAAATATTTGGGTAAGAATTTTCACGTCAAAGCTTCCGTCGGTCATGTCAAAGATTTGCCAAAGTCGAAACTAGGCGTTGATGTTAAGAAAAAATTCAAACCCGAATACGTTGTTCTGAAAGATAAGCAAAAGGTTCTTGATGAAATCAAAAAAGCCGCTAAAAAGTCAGATGCAGTTTATCTTGCCCCTGATCCTGACAGAGAGGGTGAGGCTATAGCGTGGCATATTCGAGATGAGTTGAAGAAAATCAACACGAATATTCAACGGGTAAGCTTTAACCAAATTACTAAAAATGCTGTTTTGGAAGCGTTCAAACATCCCTATGAACTGGATGAAAATAGATTTAATGCTCAGCAAACCAGGAGAATTTTAGATCGTCTCGTGGGTTATATGATCAGCCCAGTTCTTTGGGATAAAGTGCGGCGCGGTCTTTCTGCAGGTCGAGTCCAATCTGTCGCTGTTCGACTCATTGTTGAAAGAGAAAGAGAGATTCAAGCCTTTAAACCTGAGGAATATTGGACGGTCAGTTGTTTCTTCGAAAAAAATAATACTCTGTTTGAAGCAAAGCTCTTTAAAATTAATGACGAAAAGCCCGAAATCAAAAATGAACAGCAATCTGGGCTTATTACTCAAGACTTAAACAACGGAAAGTTTCAAGTAACTTCCATTGAAAGGAAGGAAAAAAAAAGGAATCCTCTTCCACCTTATATTACGAGCACTCTACAACAGGACGCTTATTCCCGATATCGGTTTACAACAAAAAAAACAATGGGATTAGCACAGAAACTCTATGAAGGAGTTGATCTGGGAGACTTAGGAACTCATGGTCTTATTACTTATATGAGAACAGATTCTACCAATATTGCACCTGAAGCTGTCCATCAAGCCAGATCCTTTATCACTCAAACCTATGGAAAAGATTTTATTCCACAGGCGGCTCATATGTATAAATCTGCAAAAGCCGCCCAAGAAGCGCACGAGTGTGTGCGCCCTACCTCTGTGGATTTTGAACCCTCAAAAGTTAAAAGATATTTGGCTCCAGATCAATTTAAACTCTATCAGCTCATTTGGAATCGCTTTCTGGCCTGTCAAATGTCTGCAGCCGTTTTTGATCAAACGGCTATAGATATTTCTTGCTCGCAGTATGTTTTAAGAGCCAACGGTTCCATTCTTAAATTTGAAGGCTTCTTAAAAGTTTACGGAGAAAGGGAAGAATCAAACACTTTACCTGAATTAGTCGAAAAAGAACTTCTCTCACTGAATAAGGTTGATCCTAAACAACACTTTACCCAACCTCCACCACGATTTAATGAAGGCAGCCTTGTTAAAGACCTTGAAAGCAAAGGAATCGGCAGACCTTCAACGTATGCGAGTATTCTTTCAAACATTGTTGAAAAAAAATACGTGGAAAAAAATGAGGGTAGATTTCAACCCACTGAGTTAGGTTTATTAGTTACAGATCTTCTCGTTAAAAGCTTTCCGGAAATCTTAGATATTGCCTTTACAGCTGATATGGAAAACCAACTTGATGCCATTGAAGAGGGGAAGGCTGATTGGATTAAGCTTCTGGATGAATTTTATAAAAGCTTTTCACAACATGTTAAAAAAGCAAAGAAAGAGATGAAAGATGTCAAAGGACAAGAAACCCCAACTGACTTAAAATGCACGACATGTCATGCAAGTATGGTTATCAAGTGGGGTAGGCGTGGAAAGTTCCTTGCCTGTTCAAATTATCCTGAATGTCGTGAAACATCGGATTTTAAAGAAGTGGATGGCATAATTGAAATCGTAAAACCTGAAGTTTCAGATGAAAAATGTGAAAAATGTGGTAGTCCCATGCAGGTCAAATCCGGACGATTTGGAAAGTTTCTTGCTTGCTCCAAATACCCAGAATGTAAATCTACAAAATCGCTGGGTATTGGAATCAAATGCCCACTCGAAGACTGCGGTGGGGATGTTGTACAGCGCCGTTCTAAAAGAGGCAGATTTTTCTATGGTTGCTCTAAATATCCAAAATGTAATTTTGTAAGCTGGTACAAACCTATCTCGCAGGCATGCCCAAAATGTAAGGCCTCGTACGTTTTAGAAAAAGTCTCAAAGAAAGAGGGCACAATGATGATTTGTTCCCGTAAAGAATGCGATTACAAGAAATCACTCTAGACAGCGACAGCGAGAATTTTTTGATTTAGTCCTTGGAATTTATCTAGCCATGCGTTTCTTGATTTCTTAAGCTCTTTTACAGCATTTTCATATTCCTGCACCTTAAAGTACTGTGACACCTTCCACTGCGACATATCACGTCCTAATATCTTCTGCGGAACGAGAAACTTGAAATACGGGTCTTGCTCCCATTCTACGTGTCCTAATAAAGTATTTCTGAAGAAGAAAACGGTGTCATCAAGTTTTACTTTTTTGTCCTTAGAAGATCCTATATACCCGGTATTAACAAGATAAGATTCTAGATGATTTTTTTTGATGATCCCATAAATGCGATTTCCCTCTTCTGCGCAAGAACCCATAATAAATGGGTTGGTCCCAACTTCTCTGACAGGCTCACCCTTGGCTTTAGGGTCTGCCGCAGAAGTTTTGATAGATTCACCCAACATAAAATAAAGTGCTCCCTGCTCTTCACTTAGTTTTGCAATCGGTGGCATGAGAGGGTTTCTCGTAATAAAAAACAACTTATGCACTTTTTCACAATCAATATTTTCTGGACAAGTATGATCAATCTCCCTGACAGGAACTACGGCACGTCCGTTCGAAGTAAGTTCTGAGTTAAAAAAATCAATTTTACCATTTTTCTCAACCCATACATTTTCTAAAACTGCCTCTGGATGGGAAACTGCTCTATACAAAAGAGGTTGTTCTTCGGGTGTGATTCCATCCGTTTTAATATAAAACCCTCTGGCTTCGGTACCAAAACAGTGAGCATTTTCGTCGATCAAGACAACATCATCCTGCTTAATGACAGTAGTTTCCTCTCCCTTGTTGAAGCCAAAATCATGACATGTCAGAGAGGTTTTTCCCGTGCCACTCAAGCCAAAAAGTAAAAGACATTCTGTTTTTTTAACACCATTCTTATCAATAAAAGTAACTTCTTTAGAGCCAGCATGAAGACCAAGCCCACCTTTTTCTTTCATACGATACATCGCCATTCTAAGAATAGACTTTTTTACTTCTCCGTAATAATCGCTTCCCAATACGAAAGAGACACCACAGTCTGCAAAGACAAGAATTCGTCTTTCTCCCTGGTTCCATTCTGGAATATCAACTGTAATAAAATCAGGATTATGATGAGAATCAGTCCATGGCTCTAAGCTTCTGACGCACTCAAGAGCAAGCCTTGAAAACTTTTTTGTTACATACAATCTCACATGAAAAGCGTGCTCGCCCTGCCCTAGCTTTCTATCAATTTGAACAAACTCATGTTGAGCAATACTTTTTCGTAAATCTTCGATGAAACCTAAATCTTGGGGAAGTATGTTTTTATCAACGGTTGTTCTGGTAAATTGAGCGCTTCGAGACCGGAATTTATCAACGTAACTAGCTGAACCAAACTGTGTTGTTGTTTCATCATGTTTAGCAAAGCGTCGGATTTCATCATCCGTTGGGTTAGTAAAAACTTTTCCGAATTTCCAGGACCTTACGTCATACATATTCATTTTTTCCTCCAAGATTGTCGTATCAGATTCAACTCAAAAATCCAAAGTTTTTTTCTCTAATTTCGACGCGGAAAATGCTTGATGTTTTTCTCTCTCTAACATCACTATCGTTGCCGGAATATTTTATGTGGGGAGGCTCCATCGAAGAACCAGTGAATATTGAGCTTGATTAATAACATCTCCTGATATAAAGTTCTGAAAAATTGACGCGCGTTGTGCGCGTCATAATAAACACATAATAGGAAAGGAAAACATGAATAAGTACAATAAAATTAATATGTTAGTTTTTAGTCTATTTTTTTCTCTTTTTATCAAAGTCTCATTAGCTTATGAAATACCTACTGAAATTGTCACAAAAGCCTCCGAGCTTATTGAAAAAACCAACAACTCACGCCACAAGCAATTACTGACCCATTTTATTAATAAAAAAATTGAATTCTCCATTCAAAACCCTATTATTACAGATTTTGAAGACCAATATCCTGATCGCGATATTCCACTGAATGAATTAGATTACTTCCAAGTTTTAACCTCTTTGATTGTTCCAACTCCGATTAAGTTTCTTCGCAATGAGATCAAAGATTATGAAAAGTTTTTTTCTGATCATATTAAAAGCTTCATTCCTTTCCGAATGTTTTCAAATCGCTATGATTCTCAAACAAATATTATGAGCGTACATGTGGAAGTACCGGAAGCTTTAAAAATACGACATGTACTTGAAGAATTGTATCTTAATTACACTATTGTTGCAGCTAACGACACGTACAGTTTTATTCTTAATATGGAATTCCCTATTAATGTTAATATTCGAGATAGTCTTATTAAGATTTCTCTTGAAGATATACCAAACTCTGATTTTTGTATTGCTCATTTCAGCGCCTTGACACATTACAATGGTGACGACGCCGGTAAAATCAAAACCGCAAAGACTGAAACACTCGTCAGTCCAGACCGGGATAAGAAAATTGAGGGTTTTGCCAACAAGCTTCGTAAAACCATGCAACCTTTGATACTTGATATTCAAAAAGCCTTATTTCAAAAATATGAAGCTATAGAATCTAATAATCTTGTGACTCTAGCTTCGCTCCTCAAAAAAGACGTTCTAGATTATGGAAAATTCGTCATCGATGAAGATAAAGTTGTGTTTGCAAAAAGAGCTGAATTGGCGAGACGACTCCTGGATTTAAGAACGCAAGTTGTGGAGTCAAATACTGAATCGATCAAGGCTTTTAATGACGTTGTCTATACAGCTTCAAGACAAAAAGCCTATGGAAGAGAATATATTAATGAATACTTTCCACTCATCAAAGACCCTCTTCTTGCATCCAAGAGTTTACTAACCGATATTTTCATTCTGACGGGCTATGCTGATGAGGAGGAATCTTCTTTCTTTTCTAAGGTAGCACAAGCTCTATTCAATTTTCATGAGTATACAAGTCCCCTCACTCAATCTTATGCTCTTAAAATAAAATTCAAGTTCCAAGTAGAATTACTTCAAGAACTCCTACTGTTGGGTTTTGAAGAAGACCATAGCTTGTTTCAACAGGTGGGACTCATTAATAATTCTTATGCTGCTTCTGTATTTCATCATCTTTTGCAAAAAGGATCTCAGTATATATCAAAAAGCTTTAATAAACATTTTAATGTTTATTCTCAACCCTATGTTTGGTACATCTATTTTCCAGACTCTGAATTCTTTGAATTAGCCACGCAAGTTAAAACTCTTGTGCAAAAGAAAGCCTTTAAAACCCTTCTCTATTCCTATAATCCATCAGTTGAATCTACTTATAAAGGTGAGGTTGCGCATGAAATCCTGTCGATTGAAAATGATTACGCTTTGAATGTATTTAATGAGCTCCTCATTCAGGGTGTAGAAGAAAGTGTCTATTATGTCTATGCTGCACGCGTCCGAACCCAGGCACAGGAAAAGCACTTCCTAACATGTTATTTTGAGTACAGAGACAGGGATCCAAAACTATTTAAGAGTATTGTGGAGTGACCTTTCGTCATTCAGAGGCGCAAGCCGATGAGTCCAATATTAGATTGCCACGGTCTACATACGCTAGGCACGTTGTAGACCTCGCAATGACATCATAAATCTATAATATATACCTACTCAAATCTTGGTTTTGAGCAATATTCTGAAGATGTTTGAGGACATAGTCCCCATCCACAACAATATCTTTTTCTTGAAGATCAGGAGCATCAAAGGAAACCTCGTCAAGAAGACGCTCCATAATCGTATGAAGTCTTCTTGCCCCTATGTTTTCTGTTGATTCATTGACTGATGTCGCAATTTCAGAAATTTTCTCAATTCCCTCTTTTGTAAATTTCACATTGAGAGTTTCTGTTTTGAGAAGCTCTTCATATTGGCGAGTTAAAGAATTTTGCGGCTCTGTTAAGATTCTTACAAAATCACTTTGAGTCAGAGACTTTAATTCTACCCGAATCGGAAACCTGCCCTGCAATTCCGGAATGAGATCAGACGGTTTTGAAATATGAAAAGCACCAGCTGCTATAAAGAGAATATGATCCGTTTTGACCATTCCATATTTTGTAGCCACATTTGAGCCCTCAACAATAGGCAAAATATCACGCTGCACTCCCTGGCGAGAAACGTCAGCACCATGAGATTCACGTCCTGCAATTTTATCAATTTCATCAAGAAAAATAATGCCATTGTTTTGCACGCGCGCAAGAGCCACGTCTACGACTTTATCCATATCTACTAAACGATAAGCTTCGCGATGTTTTAAAATTTTCAAAGCTTCTTTGATGGCTAAGTTTTTTCTTTTTTTTCGCTTTGGAATCATATTTGAAAACATGTCCTTAAGATTCAAGTCCATTCCCTCCATACCTTGAGGTGTCAAAATTTCGATAATGGGAAAGGCTCTTCTATCTTCTACTTCAAGCTCAACAAGCCGTTGGTCCAAAAGACCATCTCGTAGCATTTTTCTAAATTTTTCACGAGTGGAAAGCCCGGGTTCTTCCCCAGGACTTTCTGCCAGTGCCGCAGTACGCTCAGCTGCAGATAACGGAGGTAAAAGCAAATCTAGAATACGCTCTTCTGCCAATTCCGATGCTTTAGAAGATACTTTAGCCTGTTCTTCTTCTTTAACCATATTGACGGAAATTTCTGTCAGATCTCGAATCATGGATTCAACATCTTTTCCCACATATCCAACTTCAGTATATTTTGTTGCTTCGACTTTTAAAAATGGAGCATCGGCAAGCTTTGCAAGGCGTCTGGCAATTTCTGTTTTACCAACCCCTGTAGGGCCGATCATAATAATATTTTTAGGCGCTATTTCGTCTCGCAGAGGAGGTTGAATTTTTTGTCTTCGCCAACGATTTCGAAGTGCAATAGCCACAGCTCTTTTAGCATCAGCCTGGCCCACAATGTATTTATCTAATTCAGAAACAATGTCCGCAGGTTTTATGTTCTTCATATAGTCTGAACTTCTATCTTATCATTCGTATAGATACAAATATCCGAAGCTATTTTCAAAGAAGCTTCACACATGGTTTGAGCAGTCATTTGATGGCCAGGATTAAGTTTGAAAGCACGAGCAGCAGCCAACGCGTAAGCGCCCCCTGAACCAATAGCTATGACATCGTCATCGGGTTTCATCACGTCACCAGAACCAGAAAGCATGTAGATTTCTGTATTGTCAGCCACGAGCATAAGAGCCTCAAGCCTTCTTAAAACCCTGTCTGTTCGCCATTCTTTGGCAAGTGCTACGGAAGACTTTTTCAAACTTCCATGAAACTGCTCAAGCTTTCCTTCAAACTTTTCGAATAGAGTTAAAGCATCGGCAGTGCTTCCAGCAAAACCTGCCAGGACTTGGTTGTTATAAAGCCTTCGAATTTTCTTTGCAGTTTTTTTGACAATGGTGTGACCAAAACTGACCTGACCATCGCCACCAACAGCAGTCACGCCAGCATGTCTTAAAGCTAAAATTGTTGTTCCATGAAACTGCATTGTACTCTGTCATTCAGAGTCCGACGGGATTTTTTTCTTACTCCGAGGATGAGCTTTGTCATACATTTCAACAATCTTGTCAATGGAGAGATGGGTGTATTTCTGTGTCGTAGAAAGGCTTTCATGACCTAAAAGCTCTTGCACAAGCCGCAGATCAGCACCCGCTTCAAGCATATGTGTTGCAAATGAATGCCTCAAAGCATGCGGGCTTATTTTTTTAGAAATGCGCGCACGATAAGAATATTTTCTGACAATTCGATCTATCTGGCGACTGGAAAGGCGCCTTCCAAGACAACTTAAAAAAAAAGCATCACAACTTTCACCTTTTTTTTGCAAAACATTTCTCACATCGTAAAACTGTTTGAGAGATTTTTGAGCAAAACTCCCAATAGGAAGGATCCTCTCTTTTCTTCTTTTTCCAAAGACTTTGACACTGGAAAAATCACTTCCAAAACTAGAAAGATTCAAACCAACAATCTCAGAAAGCCTCATTCCTGTCGCATAGAAGAGCTCCAGCAAAGCTCTATCTCTTGCTTCTACTATTTTTGATTTGTCATTCTGAGCGATAGCGAAGGATCTCCCATCCAACACATTAAAAACCTCATCCACATTGAGAAAAACAGGTAATTTATGCCTTCTTCGTGGAAGAGAAATGCTTGAAAAAATATCTTCTAGAATATATCCCTCTCGTTTCAGGTACTTAAAAAAAGATTTCAAAGCGGATAACTTTTTTGAAATCGTAGCCGAATCTAGGTCAGTAAACAAAGAAGCCACGTAAAGTCTAGCTTTTGAAATAGTAAGATTTTCAAGCTCCACTCCTTGTTGTTGAAGCTGCTGCAAAAAATCTAAAATATCTTTTCTATAAGAACGAAGTGTCAGAGGCGATGAATTTTTTTCATACTTAAGATAATTTAGGAATTTTTCCAATAGACTCATCAAAAAAATAGGTGCCCCATGATAAAGAAGGAGTCAGATGGCGTAATATTTGTGCCAGCATTAAAGCTCTCTTCATATCGATAATAGGGCTCAAGAGCTGCATTTTTCCAAAACTTCCAACGCCCGCCAAGAGTAACACGATGTGTGTAGTCAGCCAAAAACTGGGCATCCTCAACAAATCCATCATAGCGTGCAAGCACATTTAAATTTTTAAGAAGATCATAGGATAGGCCCACATAAGCCGATAAAGAATTTTTAGCTGCAGTAGGTTTATCTTTGGCAAAAGCTGCCTCTGCAAATAATGAAACAGCTCCCCATCTTAAAGAACCATAAGCATCAAAGACTTCAATGTTTCGATCTTGATATTCTTGCGAAGACGCATTTCTTTCATAAATAAAAGAAAACCCAATGAGTGACGACAATTTCCAGATTTGACCTTGATAACCAAGGTTTGCGGTCAAAACCTGCTCACTTTTTGTCACTGTTGTGGGCTGAATTTCGTATTTTTCAGGATACCTTTTTCCAAATGTAAGACTCATCTTATAAAACAGGTCGTGCGTCGATCCAAACATAAGTCCCAGATCTCGCGTATCAATTCCAACGTGGAGTTGATCAATTAAAAAAGCTGTATGGTCTTCGTACCCAAATCCAAACGGAACTTGAAACATACCTGCCTGAACATAGTGTTTTTGTAAAAATTCATATTGTAAATAAGACGTAAGCAGTGGGTTAGGTACATTGTATGACAGTACAAGCTGTAGAGAATCTAGAAACTTCACAGCTACTCCAGGTTCTGCCTGCATCATGAAAAAAGTTTTGGGTTTTGGCCCTCCTTTGATGATCATAGACCAAAACCTCGCATTTCCAAAAAAACGGGTCTTATCCCAAAGAGTTTCAAAATAAGTTTTTTGAGATTTGGGTGCAACTGCCGTTTTCTGAGGAGAAGTTTTGTGCATTCCTCGCTTTAAGCGTTGTGCAACAATGATGGGTGGCTTCTTTTTAAGAGGTCTTTTTTTCTGTACTGTGACTATTTTTTTAGGGTGTGTTTTTTTCTCCTGATATCCCACAAGCGAATTATTATTTCTATAATAAACACCTGCGTCGTTGAGTGGGCCTCCACCCTTTTGGCTGATATGGCAATAGCAACACTTTTTTTTCTCAAGAATTGTATATCTCGGAAGAGCCTGCAGAGAGCCACTATAAAATGTCATGAGGAGCAATATCGCGCAAAGCACTGCAATTCTTACATTCCAATGAAATTTATATAGACGCTTGCGTAGACTTAGTTTCAAAAGATTCGTCACACAGGATGTCACAAGAGTTATTTTTATCATCTACAAGAGTTTTCAAAAATTTCTCATAATCTACTTGTGTCACAAGTTTATAAGAAATATTTTTCGCAACAACTCTCTTATCATACAAAATCTCATCAAAATTTCTAGTCATAAATTTCTCCTCTCTCCAACCCAGCTACCACACCCTCCACAACGTAGGCAAGTAATCGGAAACGGGTCCTGTCTGCCTTCACCCCCAATAATGTGTAATTTTTTTTTCAACTTTCTTATTTTCCACCATCGAAATAAATCTTTGATTCCTGGTGGGCGTCTTCCTCCCTTCCAAAAATGAAGATAGGCCAATCCTATAAACAACCCACCTAGGTGCGCAATATGAGCAATAGAACTTCCTGGTTGAGTTAATAAGAAGAAAAGTTCAAGCAAGGCTGTAACCATGACGAGAGTTCTTGCACGAATCGGTATTGGTGGAAAAATCAAAAGAAGCATGCGATTGCCAAAATAATAGCCATAAGCCCCCAAGACTCCAAAGATGGCACCACTTGCTCCCAACACAACACTTCCCTGCGCAGCAACATCTGCAGAAAGATTGATTTCATTCAGATGGGTTATGAAAAAAAAGAAAATAGCACCTATGCCCGTAATGAAATAATATTTTATAAACTCTCTTGAGCCCAATTTTCTTTCGATATCAGGACCAAACATCCAGAGAGCAAACATGTTAAAAAAAATGTGGGCAAAGCTTCCGTGAAGAAACATATAAGTTATGATTTGCCACAAGTATAAATCGTTCCACACTCGGTGCACTGAAAATCCAAAAAAATGATCAAAAAAAACCAGACCAGGTACACCCCAAAAAACAGTCATAAAACTTCGTAAAATAAAACTTGCGACATTGAAAACAAGGAGAAATTTTACAACAGGAGTCATACTACTGGAACCAAATCGAAATTGATCAGAACGATAAAACCTTTGAAAGATCATCCTTTTATCCTATCTTGAAATTCTTATTTTGGAGAGAAAATTTCATAGACTCTAGTAAAATTTACACATTATAATTTTGATATTCGTGAATCTTCACCCTAAGTAGCTATGCAATTAGTTGAAATTATTAGTTTTTTAAAAATTTAATAATTCTTCCTCACTGGCATAAGCTTTGCTCTTACAAGTGATCGTAAGGTATCAATGTTCCAGCTAGGAACAAGCTAGGTAAGTGTCGTTGTGTTGTCAAACGGTAGGATCTGACAGAAGGGTATTCTTTTGTGAATCGAAGAAAGCATCAGAGAGCCCCAGTCGAGATTTGGGTTAAAGAAGAAAACGGTGATTTCTTCTTTACCCATCGGGCTAGTAATATCAGCGTCGGTGGTTTTTTTCTGGAAAAAAAAGTTTTTAGGATAAAGAGTTCAGCAACTTTTTTTTTTCGACTTCCCACTTCAGATGAATTAATAGTTGTGCGCGGGCGAAGCGTTTATGATACGGCATTGGACCCTGACAAAACATCAATTGGAACCGGCATTCAGTTTACCGATCTCTCCTTAGATGCAAAAAAGCTGATTCACGAATATGTCACAACTTTTTCCCGTTCAAAACGTTCAACCAGTTAGAATAACAGAATGATATTCCTTGTTTTTGAGAGCAGCAAGAATCTGTTCAATATGCTCTTGACCTTTCGTTTCAAGAGCTAAAATGACATCTGTTTCTCCAAAAGCCAGTCCTTTGGCCAACCTATCATGTTCGATTTGTAAAATATTAGCGGATACTTTGAACAAAACTTCAGTAAGTGCGTGTAAACTTCCGGGCTTATCAGGCAGCTTCACACTAACACGAAGCAGCCTGCCCTCATGAGCAAGGCCACGTTCAATAATTTTGGAAATCATGGTGACATCGATATTGCCACCACTTAAGACAACAACCGTCTTTCCTTTAACATACCCCTTGAGAGCAGCCGCCATGGAGGCAGCTCCTGCTCCCTCAACGACCGTTTTAGATCGCTCCATAAGAAGTAAAATAGCTTGGGCAATCTCTTCTTCAGAAACAAGGACGATATCATCCACATATTTTTGAATGATTTCTAAATTTTTTGGACTTACTTTTTTAACAGTAATACCCTCTGCAATAGACCCTTTGGGGTTGTCTGCGTCATTCCGAGTGTAAAGAGAAGTCGATATTTCTTCTCTCTTAAACATTTCATACATCGAAGGGCAGGCTTGAGTCTGAACACCAATCACTTGCGTCTTTGGGGAGAGCTCTTTAAGTGCAATAACAATTCCAGAAATAAGTCCACCTCCACCTATTGGAACAAGAACTCGATCAAAACCTTGGAGGTCTTCTATAAGCTCCAGAGCAATCGTCCCTTGCCCTGCAATAATATCGTCATCCTCATAGGGGTGAACAAAAATACACTTTTCTTCTTCACAAAATTTCTTGGCCCCGTGATAAGCTTCATCATAATTACTTCCTTGAAGAACAACGCGCGCTCCAAAACCCTTTGTGGCAATAACTTTCACATAGGGTGTTGGTTCTGGCATAAAAATTGTAGCTTTAATCTCCATCCGATGAGCAATAGAGGCAACACCTTGAGCATGGTTACCAGCTGAGGCAGCAACGACACCTCTAACTTGTTCTTGTTTAGAGAGTTTCATAATTCTATTGGTAGCTCCTCGTATTTTAAAAGAGCCTGTGTGCTGAAGGTTTTCCATTTTCAGATAGAGAGGGGATCCCACCATTTTTGAAAAATGACGCGTCTCTTTAAGCGGGGTTCGAACAAGCTGATCCTTGATCAACTCATATGCTTCTTTGATGTCTCTTAAATTAATCATTGCAAAAATTCTGCTGCACGAAGTTCAAGAACTTTCCTATCCTCTAAACCCATGCGATACTCATGCTGCAAATCATGCATTTTGGCAAGAGAAACGGCACCCGAGTGTGCTAGTTTTTGCATATTTTCAATCTTGTGGCGATAGACCGCTATGTTTTCAAGAGTCAGCTTAAGCTGCTGCGGATTAAAATTCTTGGACTTAGCTTCTTTTTCCATAAGATCTAAAAGATAGAGATTTTGTTTAGCCTGATAGGCATAGGCTGTAAGATTGATTTCTTCCCACTTAATGGCAGAAGGACTTAACTCATACAAACCCTTCGGCTTATTTTGAATTTCTCTTTGAAGGTTCTTTTTTTCTGCCGTTAATTTTTGCAAAGCACTCGACTTATTATTTTGAATTTCTTGCATCCAAGTTTGCAACTCGCGTTTCCAATCGCTTCTGAGTCGATAGGGTTCTAGAATCTTCTTCAACCCTTCTTTATCGTTTCGGTCTAGATATTGTTGCACCGTTTCTGATAAAGAAGCTGATTGATTGTCTATTGTTCTGAATTTCAATAATTTGTTATCTGCAAATACACTTTTAAAAAAAAGAAACTCTTGAAGAAAAGATTGCCACGCCTGCTGTCGCAGGCTCGCAATGACAGAAAAAGTATCCCTTCGCAATTTCTCTCTCTGTGCCAACCCCTGCTCCATAATCCTACGCGCAACATCGGGTGCCGTAGGGATAATAGTGTACATATACTGTAATTTCTGAATCCTATTCATCACATTATTATATTCTAGAATGGCTTCATTTCTTCTTTCATAAAAACGCGCTATGCGAGAAGGCCTATAACCACCTCTGAGAAGCCCCCCACGGGTAGAGAGATTTCTTTTATTTGTTTGATACTTTTCAATAAGCGATGGAAGCTTGCGATACAGTTGTTCCACCTCCACTTCAATGAGACTTCTGGCAGAGTTAATAGCAACAAGTGGGTCCACAATGGCACTGGCAGGAGGAGTTTGGCCTGCTTGCGCATTATTGGCCGCCGTTTGAACATTATTTAAGTTTTGTAAACTCGAATCCCAACCGAAAACTTCAGAATTTCGAAGTTGAGCAGCCCGAAGATGTGAGCCAAACGTAACGTTATGGGGGCTACTTCGTGTAAGCCTCTGGTTGTACTCTGAGGAAGATTGACCCATGTCGGAAATCCCTTGATTTAAGTGATCCACAAACGTTCTGCCCCTGCGACTATCGAAAACCTGGCCTCTGACCGCATTTGAAAATCTGTTATCAGTCGGTCTGTATGAAAGTGCATTAGAGTCAGCTCGTGGCAATAGCCCATTGTAGCCTAGGCCGGCCAAATTTCTGGCGGATGGGTCCGTCATGTTAAATCCCTGTGCACCCTGGGGATAAGGATTTCCACCCAGTCCTGCTAAAGCCAAACGTTGTTCAGGACTCAAAAGATGGGGTGCTATGCCACCTCCTGTAAAAGGATTGCCACCAACCATCAAAGCCTGGTTCAAAGCATCGTCTGGGATAACATCAGCATCGATAGGGGGCCTCATAAAAGATGCAGCTGGGTCCAGAGGTTGCCCATCTTCACTTGAAATGGCTGTAAAGGCCATGGCTAAACCACGCGCTGCTTGAAATGTATTGTCATCTGCCCCATCGTTATAAAGGCGGTACATGGCAATTCCACTTGTCAGAGCCCCAGCAAGGCTTGAAAGCGCTCCCACCGCTTCTGGGCTCGCAATGGATTCTGAAAGACTCTCCCATGTTCCTTCATCTTCAATTCCATAAACTCTTTTACACACCTGTTCATAAGAAAGATTATCTGCAGGGTGTGTTCCGTGAGCATTGTTCTTTTTTTCTTCATGAAAAATTCCCGCCAATGATTCTCTAAGTAGAAGACCTTCTTCCGTTTCTGCCTTTTCTCGACCTAAAGCTACAGCTTTTTCTAAACGAACTAATTCAGCTTTTTCTAGCTTTTCAACCTTCAAAGCTTGAGTAGGTAAAAGACTTTTTCCATCTCTTTTAATTTCTACTTCATTGAGTAAATTTTGACTTAAACGTGCAAATAGGTCTTTTCTTTCTGTCAACATTTGTTTGCGAGCATCATTTTTTTCATTCTTAATTTTTTCATCTATGACTTTGATATAATCATTAAAAACAGCTTTTCTCCATTGGGAGACGTATTCAGCTCTTTCTGAGTTAAAATGACCGTTTTCATCTGTTAAATTATTTAATTCACTATTCAAAGCATTTAACCAGGTTTTATCTAATTCTAAATCTTCTCTTGTATAGGCGCCATTTTTTGCAGTTGTTGATTCTTCAAAATCATTCATGAATTTGTATTCAGTATGAAGAAGATCACCCCTTGCCTGAAGGATATGAATTCGATACAGAGCTTCTATATTCTTTTTATTTTTCTCTAGATTTTCAAGCTTAGATAACAAATTACTAATTGCCTTTTTTCTTTCCGCTGACAATTTATTAAAAACTTCTCTGGAGAATTGAGAACCTGGTCCCCAGAGAAACTTTGGCTGTACTAGTGGTACACTGATTGCCCTCTCCACTTCTGAGCGTGTTTTTTTAATCTCTTCCTCAATTCCCACCAAAGTATCCAGCTTCGTCTTTGCATCTTCATTAAAATTCTTTTCAAAAAAAGCAGGACTGTCTGCCAATCGAAGAGGCATGGCCACATCTGGTGCTATAAGACGATAGGACACGTAAGAATACCCAGGCCAAAATGCTAAGAGCACAATGATAAAAACAACACGTTTCATGGTTTGTTCTCCTTATCGTCACTTCAGAAGAAAAAATAAACCTGAACTTCTTCCAATGTAATTTCTTCATGTTTAAGTTCACGGGCATATCATAGAATTTGTAACTTGTTGTATTGAATGACTTTTTTTATTTTGTGCTGGGGCATAGAAGTTGCAAAGAAGCGTCATTCTAAACCCATTTTTTCTGAAGAAGAAGGGTTTGCAATGACAATAGAGGAAGGGCCGAATTTTAAAATTAAGAATTCAAATCTTTTTGATATCTTTTTTTGTTCTGTTTCATCAGGGCTTTGCACTTCCGCCTGAAGCCCAACCTAATGCTGCCGTTATAGAATCTTTTCTAAAACACCCGGATAATCACAGCGTACGCATGTCTGAAAAAGCCATGAATGACCTCATTCAATTTTATTTTAATGCAACGAATATTCGACTCCTCTTGTCTTATCTCAAATTACTCAATTCAAGAAATCATCTTTTTACGACCTTTCCAGATTTGGAAAAACAACTAGGACCAGTTAAAACCAAAGATATCATCTCCCATCTTGATATTCGAAATGAAGAGTCTTCAAGTGAATCTGCGCATCTATACTTGCCAGAAACTCGATTTCGCTTTGCAACACAGAAAAGCATATCAAGATTAAAATTAAGATTAGATGCCCAGAACATTTGGGGTTCTCTTGATTTTCCGGAAAATAGTTTTCGTGTTAGTCTCGTCATTCTTGATGGGGTTCCAGCCATCAGATGCGATGTTAACATTCCTCTTGAATTTCGAGTCAGCGTCCGCGGCACAGCACGGCTGAAAGCATTCGGCTCCTTCCGACTAGGTTCAGTGAGTGGCAGAGTGAAGGTTCGAGATTTTAGAGGAGCCTTCTACATTCAACTTGCAAAAAATCCCACAAAGGGACAACTTCAGCTGGTCTTTAAAGAACATGAAAACCCAGATAAAAAATTAGCCTTCAAAGATTTTGGGTGGGAAGGCAACAACCTAGGAAATATTGCCTGGAAACGCTTTTTCAGAGCCAAAGTAAAGAAAATTTTTGACAATATTGCGTTGGATTTTCAAAGTGGAATTCTTTATGCCTTCAGAGAAATTGTACTAGCACAGCCAGCGAATTTTATGCTTACAAATCATGTGAATGGTGTGCGTCTTCTCTATAATATAACGACTTCTACAAAACTCTCACCTCTCGACCCAATCGTGCTTCATGACGCATACGGTGCTCCAGAATCGAAACAATTATTGTTTAGATATCAAACAGAATATACCTATTCATCAGAGAGCGCTTTACTTCCAGAAAGATGTGCTCAGGAGGTGTTACCACCCGCTGAGTTATTCCAATTTTCGACAGAATATTTTCAACCCAATGGAGCGCAGGGCGCTTTTAAAAATCTACTCGAAAGCAGTGATCAAGTTGACTTTGGTGTCCAATTACCCGCTTCATTGATTGGAAAAATAATTTATTATCAAACCATGCGAGGCGCATTTTGTTTCAATTGGGACACTTACTACTACAATCACACTTTTCACAGACTTCAGGCCTTACCTTTTGGAGCACTCGAAATTAAAACTAACAAATCTCTGCTTGAAAATAAAAATTTTCAATTTTCGCTCCCTATGCGATATCAGTTTAATTCCCGCGCCACTTGGCAAGACAGCTCTTGTTTTAATAGAGAATGCATCGGTACGCTGGTTGGTACCTATGGGGTTAGATTCGGCAATGGCCACATTATTTTAAATTTAAACAATCTTGTGCTTTTCGATTCAAATAATCAAAAAGAATTTGAGTTTGGTATTGATGGCAGTCCAGTACAATTGGGACAGATTTTACGAGCTTCTATATCGATTTTCTCAAACTTCTATTCTCATCTTTCCGATTATTTTTCGGACCCTTTTCCTGGGTTGATAGAAACGCAAAAATTAAAATTTACAAAAATGCTTTCTCTTGATCCGGCTATCGATGATGGTGATGACAACTTCAGAACTCCCGAAAACTTCTTCTTTACTTTTAAACTGCCAGACTCTTTGTTCTAGAGACCCTGACAAAACACTAAAATTCTCCTAAAAGCCTCAGCTTGTCTTTAATTTCCCTAAAGAGAATAAGGGGAAGTTTTTTAAGCTCCTTTTTGAATCGTTTATTGTCAATCGAACGACTTTGATCTATCATGACTTCGCAATCAAAACTATTTCCAGCACATCCTGAAGCTACAAATACCCTTAAAATATTCTCACCCACTAGCTTTGTTGTGCACGGCAATACCCATGTTGAAGAATGGTAAAATTGATTTAATAAATCAGTTTGAATCACTAAAACGGGTCTGGATTTTCCAGCTTCGGGTCCAAATTGAGGGTTTAAATCTGCAAGGTAGAGATACCCGTGCTTAACCTTCAATCATCTATTCCTTCATTGGACAGGGGATCCAGATCTTCTTTTTCACTTTCGTAAGTTTGCGACACAGCTTGAGAAGCCTTATGATAAGCCTGGGAGAGGAATTCCTTATCTTTCTTTTCTTTTAATAAATAAAGACCTCTTCGAATTATCTCCACTTTGCTTTTTGCATGATAGGCCTTTACAAGATCCTGAACCAATTTCAGCTCCTTAGGAGGGAGTGTAATACTTGATTTCTTAACGGTATTTAATTTCATACCTTCATAATACCTTAAGATGAGCCGAGATGTCAAGTATTATGAAGTCCTTAGTGTTTCAACGGATCAATTACTTTGAGTCCCGGTATTTTTACAAAATTCTTGTCATGAGACCAGAGGCGGCTGGCTCCGTTTTCAAAACAGGTCAACCCTATTTGAAGATCAAAAAGGCGATACCCTACAATTTCAAGATCTGATGCTAGTTGTACTAACCTCTGTGAAAAACCTTGGTGTGGATACCACATTTGAAGTCCCACATCATTTTGAAGATTTTCAATAAATTCTTTGGCCTCATGTTGGGTCGATGGGCGCTCTGCCGAGGGATGAGTGATAACGCTAAAGAATTCAACAAAAGACGCTAATGCAACGCCCCATCCTTGCGGATTTGCTGCTGCCTTTTCTATTATTTTTTGAGATTCCCTATGTTCTGAGCAGCTAGAGCGATGGGCATAAACAAGAATATTTGTATCTATCCCTATCATGTTAATTTTTTGTTTTTAAGCCATGCAACCATGCTTTCGCGATTTTGTAGCTCCAAATCTGGGGAAAGCTTACCCGAAACCGTCACCCAATGAATTATTTTAGGCTGCTTACGACTCTGCTGTTTTTGAAAAAGTGCTGCTTTAAGATAATTTCTCAGCGCTACCTCGACGACACTCCTCAGGGGAATACGCATTTGAGCGGCTCTTTGTTTTGCTCGAATGAAGAGATTGTCCTGTATTTCAAGTGTCGTCTTAGCCATAAAACCATATTCCCATAATTATGGGTATATGTCAAGTATTATGGAGCCTCTGATGTTCTTTCTATCCCGCAAAATTAAAGTCTGGTCTTACAATTCCTTGTGGCGGCATGGGAGGTATGCCCCTGCCATCAAAAGGTTGTCCTGGCCCAAACGGTGAAAAATACATGTCAGGACGCTGTTGCATGAGATTATTTTGAAATCTCATAAGAGACCTATTGGGTTCTGAGAATTGCAGCGACAAACCACCGCCAAATTGATTTTGATCAAAAGAACCACCCAATCTATAAGGTGCCCCATTGTGAGTGTATGGCGCATTAAAATCTAACCCAAATTGACTGCCGCCTGAAAGTTGCGGATTAAAACTTTGAAAATCTGGGCCACCAGGTCCAAACATTCCGCCTGGACCACAATCCTGGCAAATAGTTCCAGGAAAACTCATTGTTGGAAATTGTGGGAACCCACCAAACGGGTCTCGCATATCAGGAGAGCCACCTTGAGAAGCAGTCTGAACCAACCACATAGCAGCTTCTGCTCTTGATTTTAATTCCCACGCTTCGCGGGCGATTCTTTCTGCATCTTTCTTTGCACCCACTCCGTGCAGCGCTTCTGCTTCATCAAATAATTTTTCAGCACGCACCATAAGAAGTTGGGCTTCATTCCAGTTGGCTTCCATTCGCACAGCTCTTGCATCTTCAATAGCCATGGGAAGCGGCTTTCCCTCTGCAATGTGGGATGTAACGAGCATCGAATCACGCAATTCTGTGATTTTTTTCAATTCTTCTTCCATCGCACGTTGAAATTCACAAAGTGCTTTGAGATCGTCACTTCTTTTCTTAAGATTTTTGTTGATGGACTTAATTTTCCCATCTTTAAGCTTTATTTCTTCTTCATGTTTTTCGGAAAGCTCAATGAGGCTTTGCAAATAACTAATTTTGTCATTATTACTTGCAATTTCTGCATCAATTCTTTGAATATCTTTAACTAGGGTATTTTTTCTTTCTACACTTCCATTATTTCCCGCAAGATAATCCAGTTCTTGAGTAGCCCTTTCTCTCTCTGTTTCTAAAATTTTTCCCTCTACTTCTAAACGAGATTTTTCAACCGCACTTGATGTGCCCACAATTTTTTGTTTTTCGTTTGTGAGACTCTCCATTTTATCTATGAGTGTCTGGTCTTTTCTGGACCATTTTAAAAGCTCTTTTTCATCAATCACGTGTGAGCCCTCTGCATTTATATTGGCTGAACGTAAAGTTGGAGTTACGTGCCCAGATGTTTGCCCTTGTTTCAATTTCTGGCTGCTTAAAGGGCCAAACGAACCTGGCAAGAGACTTACATTGGAAACTTCTAAGTCCTCAATTTCGCTTAAATCATGCGCTTGAGTCTTCTTTCTATTTTCACTCTTATCTTCAATAATAACCAGCTCTGACCATATCAGACGGCTCATGTGACCTGTATAAGTAGGATCCGACACTCCTGTATGTCTTTTAAGTTGTGTATCAATACTAGTAAGTCCAGAAATAAGCTTTTCCTGCGTTTCAGATCCAATATCAAGAAAACGCTCATCTGAAGTACTCAGCGGTTCTATTAAAGTATCAAGGCTTTTTTTAAGTTTAAAATACTGCCTTTGTTCAAATGAATTTTTGTGATATCTCAAAAAATCTTTCATACTCACGAGTGTTTTTTTCACATCTGAAGTTTCATATCGATGGATAACAGTTTTTTCTGCATAACCGCTTAACAGCGGCATGCTAAATAGTAACAACAGAGCTAAACTGATATTTTTCATAATTCCTACTCCTTCTTTCACTTCACTTCTCATCTTCATATTCTCTCTGCATAGAAAAAAATTTTATAAAAAATCTCCTGTTCCTATCAAAAAACTCATTCGATCAAATCCTACTTGTGGCCCACTAAATGCTGAAGAACCAGGAAAACCAAATCCATCATTAAAACGTGGTGCTGGCTGTCGTGACAATACGGGCACTTGCGATGCATCTGCAGGCCGCGCATCTCGTGATGGCGCAGACCCTGCGATGGCATCTCCAAATGTTCTGGCGGGGCGACTTTGAGATGCAGCACCCCTTCCATAACGCCCACCGCCACCACGAATTCTAGAAATCATTTCATCATAGCGTTGTGTTTGCTCTGCATTGGCCAATTGAGCTTCACGAATCAATCTCAATGCTGAGCCTGACTGGTTGATATCTGCAGAAATCTCTCTGAACTCAACTTCAAACCCTTGCATTTTAGACTGAATCCCAGCTTGAGCTGCCATGTATTCTTGCGTCCACGTTGCAATTCTCTCAGTGAGTGCTTTTTTTCTATCTGTGTCTGCAGTTTTGAATTCGTCATCCAACTTTTGTCTTTCTGCAACGAGTGCTGCCACAGCTGCTTGATCTTGATTCAAAACAAGACGAGCTTTTTGTTGAATGGCATGTCCCACTTCAGAAGCTTTTTGTTGAATTTGCATATCAAGGGAGGCTGCTGCTTCCAAAAGATATTGACGCTGCTCAGGGGTTGACTGTGCTATTTGCGCACTCACCTGGTCACGTTGAGATTTGAAACTGGCTAATTGTTGTTTTAAATTGGCAATGAATTGATCTGCACGATTAGTTTCCATCACAAGTCCAATGCTTTGAAACATTTTTTCAAAACCAGATTTTAAATCTTCAATTTTATTATCGTAATTATCTTTAAGAGATTTGATTGTTTCATTAAGAGCCGCTATCTGCTGTGTAAAACCTTCTTGCATGACAATAACTGCTGCGCAGAGGGCTTTCACGAGGGGGCTTTCTTCTTTTTTCTCTTTAGATTCTTCGGACTCGCTTTGCTCATCCTCTGAATGACTGGTTACAAGTAAATCTTTATTGTCTTCTTGAATTTTTTTTATTTTCTTATCCAGTACAATTACTAGCTCATCTTTACTGGTAAAGGCTTCCAAGTCTAATGAGGAAAAGGTGATTTCAGCAAAAACTTTAGCTTTGCCTTCTAATGCAATTTCAACATTTGTTGCTTTTCCAGAAGCAATTGCCAAAATTTCAGCCTCTGAAAAGGTCTTTGATTCGACAAACTTTCTCACAGCAACGAGCTTTAGTAGCTCTTCTTTTTTCTCTATTTTTCGAGCTTGATTATGATTTTTTACGTCCTCCAATCCTGTACCGGCTAGCGCAGCACTTAAAAAAACACTTAAAGCGGCAATAGCCACCACAATTCTTATTAAAAATTTCCAATCAGCAACTTGTTTGATTGTTTTCACTTCAGATTCCTCCTCAACATCAGCAACCTTCTCCTCACATAGGGTACTTCCACACTTATTATCAAAGCAAGGGATGTGCCATGGCCCAAAAATAAATTTTAATATAATGATTTCAGTAAGTTAAGCTACTTACCCAGGGCGAGTGCACGGGATGCCTAAACGTTATCTTATTTAGAAAGAGTGCTTAGAAAATAGTCACAGACTTGTTATTTTTTAATAATAACATAGAGTTATATAGTTTTTAAAACTCCTGAGTCGGTTGACTAATTATTGGACAGAATTTGATGGGGAAGATGAACATAAGATGACAGACTCGTGCTTACATGAGAAAGTCGTACCCATGTTCATTACCTTTGAAGGCATTGAAGGCTGCGGCAAGTCCTTACA
>JACOXK010000011.1 GCA_016182335.1 Deltaproteobacteria bacterium
GTAGTCAAAGTAAAAAGCCTGAAGTCAGCTTATCCTTAACAGATAAGACCTTTGGGCTTTTTATTTTCAAAATTCCTCAACTCTTATGAAATATTCGGGGGAACGAATGTATCCAGTCAATTACCTCTCTCCTAAAATGTATTAAACATATGAAGGAACAACCTCTCATCAGCAGTTGTAATAGGAATCTTGAAAGAGCAGTTAAAATATTTGGATTTGAAATATTCGACCTTCTCTTCTTAGGAATATGTCTTGCTGTCCTTCACATTTTTACAGACGGCATTAAGTACGGTGGCTTTCTAAGTTGGATTATTTCAGCGTTCATTGCCATAAGTTTATATTTCACAAAAAAGCAAAGACCAGAAAATTTCTTACTTTACAAAATAAAATACTTGCTCATACCCCCCACCTATTTTGCTACAAGCTTTGACCTCAAATTTAAACCCTATCTAAAAAATGATAAGCCCACATAAAAAAAATATTTCCGTGATCAGTGACATGCCTTCATTAGCAGAGCTTCTCCCATTCAGGGAATTTCTCGACAATGTCGTTGTGTTTGCAGACAAACAGGCAAGCATGGGATGTGCTTATGAGCTAGAGGGAGTTGATGTTACATGTAATGATGTACAGTCGATCAATCAACTAACTCGAAATCTTAGAAATTTTCTCAACTCACTTCCAGATGGCATTCATATTCAGTTCATGTATGAACTTTCTCCACAGTATCATGACCTCATACAAAAATACGAAAGGTTAGAGACTTCAAAAAAGCCTCCTTCCAATTATGCAACGAAACTCAGATGCGACACCTTTTTTTCTGAAATGAAAGATGAGCGACTGCTTAAGCCTATAATACGTATGTTTCTTCGATACACTCCTCAAAATACAGAATTTTCAAAAATGAAGCTGTTTGAAACAGCATCATCTTATAGTCAAAAAACTTTTGAAGAACATCAAAAGACAAAACTAGAGCTTGAACAAATCGCAGACAATATGAGCTCATCCCTTTCTTCCTGTGGTATTGAAACAAAGCGATTAAATGACTATGAACTTATCGAAGTAATCTATTGTTTTTTAAATCCGACACGTAGCACTGAAATTAACCCACCCACTATTAACAGAATGTATACCGTTCAAAATCTTTCTTTTAAAGAACTGCAATCCAACCCCAAATTATCCCATCCCTCACCTCGGGAGCAGCTTGTTTTTTCAGATCTCTTGCACAATGAAGATTTTCTACATCTTGATGAATACTATTATCGGGTCATTACACTTAAAACAACGCCAGAATTTACCAATGCAACAATGATAAGGCATTTACTTGAAACCCTTCCATTTCCTTTTTATTTTTCTCTGAATATTGAAGTACCCAATCAGAGCAAAGAATTTGGCTCCTTGCAGAGAAAGAGAAAAATGACTCATGCTCTCAATATTAATCCAGGGCTTCAGGCCAGCGACCTGGAAGCTGAAGCCAAACTGCACGACACCGAAGATCTGATTCAGGAGCTCATTCAAACAGGATCAAAAATATTTTATATGGGGGCAACCCTTATCATAAAATCAAGAGACCCAGAAGAACTACAAAGGCGAGCAACAATAGCTTTATCTAAAATAAGAGAACTTAACTCTGCCGAGGGACTGATTGAAGAAGAGGCGCAATTGCCTGTATTCCTCTCTTGTCTTCCTATGACGGCATCTTCTCTTGTCCGATCTCGTAGAATGAAAACTGCCAACTTAGCCGATTTTCTGCCTGTTTATGAACCCAACCGTGGAAATAAAGAACCAATGTGCCTTTTTAAAAATAGAGAAGAAGGCATTTTAAAACTAGACACCCACGATTCAGTAATTCCCAATTATAGCAGCCTTGTGACAGGGATTTCGGGTTCTGGAAAGTCATTTCTTGTAAATTATATTCTATTAAATCATCTGCGCCAGAATGAAAATTCTTTAGCTATTGTTGATGTTGGTAACTCATACAAAAAGCTTGTTGAGGTTTTTGAGGGTGATTATCTTGAAATCAAGTTATCTCAGGAATTTGCTATTAATCCGCTTGAACTACCTCATGGAGAAACGAAACCCTCCAACCGAAAAATTAAAACCCTTATGGCTTTTCTCGACATCATCTTTTGTGATGAGGGTTATACATCCATCTCAAAACTAGAGCGCAACCTTTTAGAAAAAGCCCTTCTTGATACATACAGCCGAATCAAAAATAGAAACCCAAGATTATCAGATCTCAAAGAAACGCTAGAGAAAAGTAGAGAACAAAGCCTTCAAAACTTTGCAAAAATGCTTTATTCATGGACTGGCGATAGACCTTACGGAATACTTCTTGATCGCGATTCAACAATTAGTTTTTCAAAGAACCTTGTTGCTTTTGACCTCAATGGTTTGTCTCAATATAAAGACTTACAATCTGCTCTGATACTCATTTTGACAGATGCAATACTAGATAGAGTTGAAAATACTGGAGGTAAAAAACTTGTCGTCATTGATGAAGGATGGAGCCTGATTCGAGGAAGTGCTTCTGGTTTTATCGAATATGTCGCCCGAGCTGGAAGAAAAAGAAATACAGGATTAGTTTTTATTACCCAAGGTATTGCAGAAATTCTTGAAAGCCCAATAGCTAGCGCCATTTTGAATAACACTGCAAACAAATTTATCTTAAGACAAGCTTCTGATTTGGATCAAGTTCAAAAAAATTTGAAACTCAATGATCAAGAGATTGAATTAATTTCCTCCCTTCAACAAAAAAGAGGAGAATATTCAGAAAGTTTTCTGATGAATCATGATAAACGAGCTATTCTGCGTGTTGCACCAACACCCTTTGAGTATTGGCTGGCAACTACCCATCCTGCTGATTTAGAAACCCTAGAGCATTATCAAAATGAAAATCCACAGCTCACTCTTTTTGAATGCATCAAACTATTATCTGAAAAATTTCCAAAAGGTGCTCAATTTAAAGCTTAAAAAGAAAATAAAATTCCCCACACGGAGAACATAATATGTCACTTGAAATGTATCCTGAAAAAGAAAGTAAATTTGATCACATTCTAGCAATTACAAAGGATCTAGCAATTGGGCTGCTTGGCCTTTTTATGTTGCTTTGCGCTGCTGTCGGTTTTTATACACTTGTTTTTTCAGACGATGCTTCAAACAGATTTCACAAACTCGATCTTGAACCGCAAGAGAGCTATCTTGAAAAAAAACTCCTTGAAACAAAGTAGGTGTCTTATGAATGTCAGAATTAAACTGATCTCTATTTTTTTGATTCTTTCATTTGCTATGCCTATCAAAGCATTTGATTTTGGCGCCACCGCTGCACTCGTTGCCAAACTAATTAGTCAGCATGTTCAAGAATTGATCAAGCTCGAAAAAATTATCAACCAGGGAAAAGATGCCTATCGTCTGGCAAATGATGTTTACCGAGGGATTCATGAGACACTTCATATATTAAAAAGTCTTGAAGATACCCTGGACCCAGGCACCTTTCATCAGCTTAAAAATAATATTGAGAAAATCATTCACAGAGTTGCAAGAATTTATGGGAAAATTCCAAACACTGCTCGAAAGGAAAGTCTTATTCTTCATGATCAGATTGTTGTGGATACAATCGCCCGCCACAATCAAATATACGAGGATCACGAAGAAATGGAACAAGAAAGAAAATGGCTTGAGCAGGAAATTTTAGCTCGTCCAAGTCCAGGGCGTTCCCAACAACTTTCTGTTGGTGTGGAATATGAAATTTTAAAAGCACTTTCAAGAATTGAAAAAAACCAAGCTGCCGCCTTGAAAGTTTTGGCCACTCATTTAGGGATGACAAACGAGCTTGAAAAGAAAAGATCTCAGGAAGTGCAAGAACAATATGAAAGCCTAGATAATGCTTTTGACTCTCTTAATTTTAGAACTTCCCTAGCGACAGTTGAAAAGTAATGGAAGCCTTAGCGCATTTTGAAAACATAACTCACATTATCTCACCTATTTATGACAGGATTGAGCTGTTGGTCTATGGAAAATTACTCTTGCCAGCATTTTTATTAGCTCTGGTCTTTATTTATTTTCGAACAACATGGGGTTCTCCTGATTTCTTTGATGCAATTAAAAGGCTTGTAATTGCAGCTCTTCTTATTGTTGCTTTTCCAGAAATAGTAAAAGTCATTATTAGCATCTCAGGTTTTATATCTGAAACGATATCTCCTGACTCAGCCGACTTTTTCAAAGAATTTTTTTCAAAGGGAGTAGAGAGCAGTAAAGAATCTCTCAATAAGGGAAGTCTTTTAAATTTTCCAAATCTCATCATTGGTGGATTATCATTTCTATGTTGGTGTGTATCCTATGTGGCTTCTTATTTTATCATTGCTATGCGCCAGTTCATGTGGGCAGTACTTTGTGCTCTAGCTCCACTACTCATTCTCTGTCATATTTTTCCATCAACTTCGAATATAACGAAAGGTCTTTTTAAAAGTCTCATTGAACTTTCCTGCTGGGAAATCTATTGGAGAATTTTAGAACAAATTCTTCATACCTTGGGATATGTTGAACTTACGGGAGTTGGCGATTGGTTTATTACGATGGTTTTAAATCTTATTGTTGCCTTTTCAATGATACAAACTCCCGCTGTTGTTAGATCGATCCTAGGGGGAAGTCTTACCTCTATATCTGGAGCTTTAAAAGCTTCAATTGCGTGGGGAGCCATTACTGGTGCGGTTGGGGGAGCTGCTGCTCTTGGGATTAAAGCCCTATCTGGCGTTGCTAAAGGCAAAGATATTATGATATCTGCAAGTTCCTCTATTAAAAATGCAGTAGCACCTAGGTTCACAAAGGATGCACTCACAGGTGGAAAATCGATTCAACATACAAAGGCAGGCAGATTTGCCTCCAGGCTTGGAGCGGGCACCCCGCCAAAAGAGAGAAATCCAAACAGGTAATAGATGCTTCTGAGTCGAAAAATGTCACCGCTGTTTAACGGTTGTGTGGGCTTTTAGATTTGTTCAAATGAATGGCCAATATATCGACTTCTGGTGCTTTAGATACCATAAGTAATTGGATTTATTGACCTATCTGAATCCAGAGCTGGTAGAATTATGTGCTCATTGAATACTTCAAAATACTATCACGTTGAAAAATTATCGATGAATATTGTTTTGAAAGCCTGAAGCCTATACAAATGTACGCTTTAAGCGCAAAGCCCATGAATAATTCTAGAAATATTTTCAAGTGTAGGGTTTCCGTTTTTAGAAAGCATGCGGAATAAAGTTCTTCTGGAAATGCCAGTCTCTTTCACCACTTTTTCTTTATTTTTCATCTCAAGATGGGCTTTAAGTATTTCTTTAAAGCCATCAGGATCATCTTCTAAAAGGCAGCGCCACAGCGCTTGAGTGACATATTTTTTATTTTTAATTCTTTCAGTTGCCTTAAAATCACAAACTTCAACTCCTTTTTTAATATGAAGCGTTGGTATATTTTCGAAGGAGCTTTCGTGCTTGTGAGATGTCTTTTTTTTGCGCATTTTTCATTCCTCCATAAAGTAAAAGTATGAGTTTATCGCCAGTTTTTGCAAAATAAATTCTTAAACCACTTTTCCACTTCAGTTCTGATAGACCCTCTCCTAAATATCTCCATTCACCAAGATGATCATAATGTTCAATTCTAGAAATTCTAGCATCAATTTGAGCTCGAAGCCTTAATTGCTGTTCCTGATACCACACTTCAAACTCTACAGATGCTTGAACCTTCACTGATAGTTAAATAATGCCATATATGGCACTTTATGTCAAACCAAGGGAGAAAATCACAAAAAGATTAGAAATATTGATTGCAGTTGCAATTTTTGTCACAAAAAAAATACCCGAAGTTATCAAGTTACTAAGTCTCTTATTTCATTGGACATTTTTTTTGAGATTATGGTCTTGATATTGCAGCATTTGTGCATTACTGGAGATTTATCATCATGAAGGTTTTTGAAGACTATAATAAAATCCTGGGCCGAATATGGCATGAAATTATAATCGTAAGTCTTGTTCTATTCTTATTTTTTCCTCGAGTTAATGATGCGGAGGATAAAAAAATTTATGACGTTGATGAATATATAGAGCAGCTACGTAGTGGAAGTACAGAAGAAAAAGTTTTGGCGGCTAATGCTTTAGAGAGAACTGTTACGATAAATGAAAAAAATCAATCCGCAATTACTGCCCTGTTTGAAAATGTTTTCCATGAAAATAATGAAGTAAGATATGCAGCACAATCTGCTCTAGGCGAGATTGCGACGGGAGATCAAACTACAATTTCAAAATTACTTAACATCATTATTTCAGAAGAAGGTTTTGAAAAAAAAATAGAGGCAATAAAAATTCTATCTTTCATTGCAGAAGGGCATCGCTTGGCTATTGATACTGTATTTCACCTTGTCACTGATGACAATTTAAATATCAGATCTGGTGCAAAAGAGACTTTTCAATACATTGCAAAGAATGATGATAAGTCGATTAAATCCTTAATAGAAAAACTTTCTCACGAAAATATTGAGATTATTCAATCCTCATCAGAAATGTTAAGCGATATTGCACCAGAGAATGATAAGGCAATCAATGCAATTATCCAACTACTTTCTCATAAAGATGGACGTGTAAGAGTAACCGCAGCAGGTGCACTGAGCGGTATGGCTTGGGGTCATCGGGCTGCAATTGAAGCTCTGATCAGAACACTTAGTGATGCTGATTCAGCTGTGCGAATAGGAGCAGCAATCACTTTGAACAATATCGCAAGGGGGAATGAACAAGCCATCAATGCTCTAACCAAGGCTTTAGATGATCATGATGTAAGAACCTATGCCGCAACGGCCTTAAGTCACATTACAAGCAGAGGTCATAATAAGAAGGTCGTTCAAGCCTTAATCTCAGCTTTGGCAAAAGAGGCGTCAGATTCAGCTATTATAGCTGCATTGGGAGATCTTTCGACTGGCGATGAGGCTAGCATTAATGCTCTACTTGCTTTGCTGAATAATAAAGTGGGCGATACTTACAAGATTGAAGCCCTCTATTCG
Organism: Deltaproteobacteria bacterium; assembly: GCA_016182335.1. Taxonomy (GTDB): domain Bacteria; phylum Bdellovibrionota; class JACOXK01; order JACOXK01; family JACOXK01; genus JACOXK01. Next base: position 7,043 of record JACOXK010000011.1, read on the forward strand.
CTATCACAAATAGCACATGGTAATCTCCCAACCATTCAATCCCTGATAGAACTCATTTCCAGTGATGATAATGATGAAGTAAAGGCAGAAGCAATCTTGTGTTTAGGTCGGGTTGGAGTAAAGAATGACACTCAAATTATAGATGTTTTAATAAATTTTCTTCTAAATAAAAACCTATTATTAAGAAAGAAGGCGGCTGCTTCCCTATCTAATATTGTTATAAATAATGAAAGTGTCGTTCAGACTTTGATGAGGCTTTTATCTAACGTAGAAATAGACAAGGACTTTCGCACGACAATTATTTCAGCGCTGATCCAAATGGGGCAAGTTGATATCTTGCTTTCTACGTATTCTGAAAATGATATTGCTGATGAGATTGCAGAGTATTTTATTGGGGATACATATAGTGCTACTAGCGATAAACAAATTAGCAAACAAGAACTTCAAAAACTCATAATACAGAATCACACAGGAGTTATTGATAATCATGCTTTAACAAAAATGTTGCGCACGTTAGCAGAGAAACCACAGGACTGGATTCGAGGATCATTTCTTTATTCAACCTGTGGCACATATTCAGTAATGAATTTGGTCTATTTTTTTATTGCAAAGACGGCCCCATTTTGTTCGAAGAACTCAGATGAAATGATGAAAAACTTGGTGGATACTATTCAGGGGATAAATCGCCCTAAAGTTGGCGATCTTTTTTATAAGCTCGCAACTTTTACTGATGAACTTTTTCAGGCTGACTTTGATAGTAATATTCAAAATATAATAGATAAGATAGATGATGGTCGCAACGATCAGATTTACAGTTTTGTTTTTTTTAAGCTGTTAATGCACGAATTGCTTAGACAAAATAGAATTCAGTCCTCACCCAGAATAACAAAAATTATGAGCAATATAAACAAAATGTTAACCTTGGTCATCGAAGACATGAGAGATGGCTACGGTATGGCTTATGCTCTTGCTTCCGGGTATTTGGCCTTGGGAGATTCAACCCAAGATCTTAGAATATTGCGCTCGTTTTTCGATGCCAAGAATTCTCTTGAAGTTAAATATAATACTTCTTCTGGCCTGTGGTCTAAATCGCTCAGAGGTAGTGCCGGCAGAGCCCCAATAGTGCATCTTGCACTTTATATCCTTGATGGAAAAAAAGAGAAAGATAGAGATAATCTCAAAAAATCACTGCATAACTATAGCGTTCATTTGTTATCTTTAATGAGTCATTTGACTAAAGAAAATCAGCATACGGGAGATGATGCCTTGGCTCCTTATTTTTTCTACTCGACACTTCCATATGTAACAGCAGCTCTGCGTTTGCTCATGAATGAAAATAAGGAAAGTGAAAAAGAGGAGCTTCTAAATCTTCAATTGAAATTTCGAAAGGCCTTCTTGAATGTAAAGAATGGGTTATTTTATGACAAAAATTATGATGGGGGCCGAGCTTACATTAATCCTCTTATGGGCCTTGCTATAATTCCATTGCTTGATGAAAATGCAGCATCTGACAAGATAACAACTGGCACTGATTATCTCGGAATTTTACGCCAAGATTAGAGTCTATCTGTATCTCTTTCTGAAAATATTGATACTCTGCTCAAGAGGTCTTTGATGCTTTAGTTCAACATGGTTCTTAGGGGATAGAAAAACTACCCGCTAAACTTATCGTTATCATTGCAAGACTAAGCGATACTCAACTTTTATTGCCAGAAACATTTTAAAAGAAATAATAAAAAGCGCGCAAGCATCGATTTCTTCAAAACCTTCCAGGCTATTGATGCTCTATTTAATTTCCTCATCCCTAGGAGCTTTTATGGAAAAAATTATAGAAAAAATTCGTCATTACTACAATGTGATGGGTGATCTTAATCATATGAACCTGATTTTAAAAATTTCACTTACAGTCGTTGGCATTTCGTTTGTCTTCCTTATTTTTACATTAGGAAGGGTTGCCACTCGACCACCCCTGGTCATCACTGTTTTACCTGACGGCACGGCTATCGAAACGGCATATGCAATGGATTCAAAGGACATCATCACCGAAACTGAAGTCCACCGTTTCATTAATGAATTTCTCTCATATAAATATGATTGGTCTCCGGCTTCAGCAACGCAGCAAATGAACAAAGCTGTTTCTTTTCTTACTGAAGACTTAAAGAAACAAGTTCTCTCAAAACTCTCTGAAGATATTGTCTATATTCAAAACACTCAAATGGCTCAAAAACTTTATGTTAAAAAAATAACACCTGTGGACACTCAGCCATTCAGCGAAAAAAAAGAATATATAGCAGAGGGCGATCGGGTCATAGGTATCAAAGATGCTAAATTTGCATCCGTCTTTCGTGCACACATTGGAGTTTTAAAATTAAAAAGAAATCATGACGATTTGCATGGTTTAAAAGTTTTTTCTTTCAAAGAAATCCAAGTCGAAAAAGAAAACTAATCCCCAATATTAAGGATCGTTTTTGTATGAAGCACAGGGTGTACATTCTCTCTTTTTTATTATTGTGCCTATTATCCGGAAAGGCTTATCCAAAAAGACTTAAAAGCTTTGAAATTTATAGAAGCAGCATTCCTCTTATTAATACGGCTCCCGGTTATACAACTTTATTAAAACTTGGTTCAAAGCCAACTCATGTCATCTTAGGCAATGCGCAAGCTTACAAAATTGAATTTCTAGGTAACAACGTTGCCGTCAAACCATTAAGCACAGGTATTCAAACAAATCTTTTCATTTTTACAAAAGAAGCTGAGTATCGCTGTACTTTAAAATCAGGCCCGCCTGAACAAGTCAATTATGTTGTAGAGCTTACAGCAAAGCCTTTTACAACTACAAAGACAGCATATTCACAAGCACGAGATAACCTCAATTTCTCATTAAAGAAAATAAAAAAATACGAGAAAAGTTCACGACGAGAAATATTTTTTACTCTACATAATATTAATGATGAACCACTGACTTTTATCCCTCACAATTTTCAGATCAGGGCGAATTCTGAAAGCCAACTCATTACAGAAGTTTATTTAGATCATCTGACATTGGAAACAAATCAAAAAATGAATGGCCACATCAGTTTTTATATCCTCTCATCTAACGATCAGTATGGACTGGTTCTTGAACTTGTCTTCAGTGGTGGCATGAAAAAGACCTTCTCCCTACCCACGGATATTTTATGAAGCGAATAATTGAAAAATTAAAGAATTTCTTTACAAAAAAAGAGGGAAGTAAACTTCAAAAGACATCACTTAAAACTAAATGGCTATTTGTGATTCCTATCATTTTTGTCCTTCTCATTCTAGGACTTAAACTTTGTGCGCCTTCTAAAGAAAAACGGGCGCAGGATATATATGCATCAGATTTAAAAAAGAAGCCTCCTCAAACACGCATGAGTAAGCATAATACTGATAAAAAATTTATCTCTTTGGAAAAAGGAATCCAAGATGAGATGTATGAACAAAGCCCTGAAAAAGCGTCCTTGTTCAGTAAAACCCAAGGGGGTTCACAAATCATTGAGAACAACTCAAATTTAATGGGTACCCTTCCATCCGGAAGTGTCTTTCAAGCACATCTTGTTTATAAGCTCATTTCAAACATTCAAAATCAGCCTGTGAAGGCACAAACAACTGAGCCTTATTTTGAAGATGGCTATTTAGCTATACCCATCAATTCAACACTTATAGGCAATGCTTCTCATGACAAAAAAGCTGAAAGAATTCATATTGATTTCCACACTCTCATTTTACCCGATGGTGAAGAGAAAAAAATAAGTGCTATTGCCATGGATCCCCAAGATTACGGTTCAAGTGGTATTGTGGGAAGTTATCATTCAAATTTTATGAAAAAATATGTTGGCTCAACCCTTTCTCGATTCCTGCAAGGAGCCACTGAAGGATTTCAGGATAAGGAAACCTCAATGTTTGGTGAAAAACATGAAGGTTCATTGCAAAATGCGCTTTTATCAGGAATTCGAGAATCAGCTTTTGACCACGCAGAAAGATTTTCAAAAGATCTTGAAAGTGAAGACGGTTTTATTTCAGTTACTTCTGGATACCCTGTACTCATTTTTCTAACAAAACCATTGATGTACTAAGAATGCCGTATAGTATTTTGATGGATGCGTACCCATTGAAGAGTACGCATCCATCAAAAGAATTATTTTTCTTCTGTTGAAATAAGCCACTCGATGGGAAATGATGTCCCGCCATGAGGAATAAAAGAATCAAGACTCATTATATCTTCTCCTTTTTTGCTTTAGTTTACTTCTCATAATAAATAACGCTATCTCAAAAAAACTTTTTTTCAACTACATTCTCCCATTTCTTGGAGTTCTCCCATGTTCGAAGTTTATATACACCAACACAATCATGATGAGCGCACACGTCATCCTCGTCCTGCAGATGGAGATGGCATATCTAGGCTCATTGAAGTTCTTTTTAAAGCCTTTATATTTTTTATAGTTCAACCTTACAAAAAAATAACATATCGATTCAAAGAATACCCTCAAGGCCTTATCGTGATTATTACACTGATGGCTCTTTTTGGTATATCTTACGTGCTATTTCTCGATCAGGACATTGTTCGATTTTGGATTTATAAAAACTTAGGGAAACATTTCAGCCTTCGTATCTTGGAATGGAGAGTTCCAATATTAGTTCTGTTTTTTGGGCACCTCTGTTTTTTCTTTTGGAGAATACCATGGTTGCGATGTGAAAATGTTACCAAAAAAAAATTTAAGAAAGTAGGTCTTGTTCCTGCCGCTCAAAGAGATACTGATGAAATCACACTCATCACTCAATATAAAATTGATGATGAGCAATGGAGAATGGAGCTTACCAGCGCAAATATTCATGTGGATGAGTTTAAAAAAGAACAAAAAGCCATTGAGGCCATCTTTGATTTTTATATTACAAGCTTAGAATCAGCACCACACACTCAAAAGATTATTTATTTGGATTTTACCTACACAAAATGCCCTGAAACGATTTCATATAGTCAATTCTATACTGGCATTGCTTTAGCGCCTTATGAATTTGGTGTCGGCATGAGCCTTGCTGGAAGGCGTATTTTTACAACTCTTGGCAAACTTGTGCATCTATTGGTTGCCGGCGAGACAAGCAGCGGAAAAAGCTCTTTTCTTCGTCAAATGCTTCTGTGTCTTTTACAGCAGAATCACCCACTTCGGGTTTACTTTATAGACTTGAAAAGTGGGCTTGAATCCCAATACTTTGAAGAAGACCCACGAGTCACTGTTGCCTCTCAAGTAAAAGACATCACTCATGTGCTCAATCAACTGGTTCAGGAACACGAGGCCAGAACCACTTCATTCAAACAAAATAAGGTTATTGATATTGAAGAATATGAAAAGAAAACTCATGAGAAAATCCCTAGGATTCTTCTGATTATTGATGAATGCTCTGAGATCTTTCAACCTACGACATCCGATGAAAACCAAATAAGTCGTTTAAAACAGGCTCGTTTAAAGCTCAGTGCACTTGCCAAAAAAGGACGTGCCACAGGCCATCACATAATTATCTCTACACAGCGCCCTTCCAAAAAAGCTTTAGAGCTGGAGGCCAAAGATCAGATGGTCTCACGTCTGTGCTTTCGAGTAGGGAACTCCTATGTATCTCAGATGGCTTTAAATGAAGCCATGGCTTCAAAAATTGCCAAGGCTAATAAAGGGCGAGGGGCTTATGTGGATGATTACAATACCGTGATGATTCAAACCCCTTTTATCAAGCCTGAAGAGGCACAAGAAATTCTTAGTAGGCTGAAAGAAGACGTGAAGGTCTCTGAAGTAACAACTCAGGGAAAAACTAATAGTATCGATTCCCTTGCCGATGATTCATGCGAATAAAACTTACAAAAAAAGACAAAGCCATTTTGGAATATCTTCTCACATTTAAGGTGGCCACCATTTATCAAATTCTAAGAGATATCAATGGTGACAGGGCTCACACATACCTCTCTGAGAGGCTCACATATCTCTCACATCGTGGGTTCGTACGAAAAAGTTGCTATGAGTTTAAACGAGTCTATTCTTTAGGACAAAAAGGAGTTTTCTATTTTAAAAACCTGGGTCGTTTTACAATGGAATTTAAGGCAGCCTATCTTGGTTACAACCCCCATACAATTGTTCACGACCTTCTACTTTCTGATATTTATTCAATGCTTTTATCCTCAGGAAAAATAAGCGAACTTCGAACACATAATGACCAACTCATCGAAGAAACCCACGGGCAGCATTCTTATAATGTTTCTGATGCCTTGTTTAAGGTGAAAAAAGAAAACGGAAGCTACACGCTTGCCCTTGAACTTGAAACCACAAGAAAAAATCCCAATGCCTATGACAGCATCTTTGACATTTATCGAAACAATAATGCCATCGACCTCGTCCTATATCTTGTTAAAACACCCGCTCAAAAATCAGAACTTTTACGTTTTGAAAATGACGTTTTTGGAGATCCTAAAAGCAAGATTTTTATTGGCCTCATCGATGATTTTTTAGAAAATCCGATGAAGACCCAATTTAATTCCTGCAATAAAAAGTCGTTTTGTTTTCACACAGTTCATGGATCAAACAAAGAAAAAGCAATGCAAGATTTGACCTTCGATAACGCTTAAAAAAACAGAAACCAAAACAGAAAGGCTTCAGAAAGTGTTTCTGTTTTTATAGAAAAGGTACAAACAATAATCCCTAATCATTTTATGGAGCTAAGCTTATGAAGAAGAAAACTATACTCTACCTTATCTCAATAGGAGTGATAATTTTAAACATTTCAAGCTGTTCAAGTTTAAAATCCCTGCTAGGTAACCGCAAGGCAGCAGAGGATACTGAAGTCCCTCCTGTTACAAGGCGAGTCACTATTGGCGACCAAGTGAATGAAGAGCAGTTTAATAAATGGGTCAGCTCTGCTCTTCCAAGAGTAACAGAACCCGTCATTGAGAAGAAGTTCATTTCTGACACGATCCAGGGAAATACTTATGTTCCTGGTCATTTCATTTATGTGATCAAATCTCAAAGTCAGTGGAGCCGAGAGTAGATTCCATTGAAAACAAATATTATTTATAACAAATCCTGTCTTCCCATGGATGAGGTGGAAAACGAATCTATTGCTCTTGTCGTTACATCACCTCCTTACAATGTCGGAATGGAATATGAGGATAAAAAATCTCTTAAAGAATACCTGTACTTCCTCTCGGATGTTTGGCTGAAATTAAAAGAAAAACTCATTATTGGAGGGCGTCTTGCCATTAATATAGCCAATACAGGAAGAAATCCTTATATTCCCCTTGCAAGTTATGTAACACAGCAGCTTCTTCACATTGGCATGGTTCCAGAAGGAGAAATTATTTGGGTAAAACCCGTTTCAAGCAAAAAAGCATCGGTAAGTTTTGGAAGTTGGCGAAGCCCAAGTAACCCAATGCTCAGCGATCGTCATGAATATGTTCTGATTTTTAGAAAAGATGAGAGAAGGCGCGATATAAAAAAAATACCACAAGAGATTAAAGAAATAAGTCAGATTGATGCAATAAACTTTCTTCAGTGGAGAGAGTCTGTATGGAACATAAATCCAAATTCAATCAAAGGGCATCCATGCCCCTTCCCACGCGAGTTAGCAAGGCGGCTTATATTATTTTATTCGTTTGCCAGTGATATTATCCTAGATCCATTTATGGGGTCAGGAACTACGGCTGTGGAAGCGCAATCTCTCAACCGACGTTTTGTTGGATATGACAGTGTTCGACATTATGTTGCTGTTGCCAATAAACGCTTAGAAAAAATTAAATACCTCTCTTAAAACTAAGCTTATTGAAACAAAATCTGAAATAAAACGGCGCTTAGTGCGGCCATATAAAAGGATTTTCACTTATGAAAAAATATATGACTATTGATGAACTGTCCCAATATCTTTCAATCAAAAAACCAACTCTGTATGCCAAAATACGAACGAAAGGTATCCCTTATTATAAAATAGGACGACTCATTAGATTTGATCAGAAGGAAATTGATACTTGGGTACAGGAAAAGAAAAGTTCATTAGCGTTAGAAGTTGCTGCTCTTGATCGTCTCTATGGCATTAAAACGCGATAAAAAACGACAGTCAAACTAAAATATGATTGCAAAGACTGGCTTTGCTTTGTACTGTTCTCAACGCGAGGAACAGTCCATCGATCTTTGAAAAGGAGGATTATGAAGCTTTTTAAAAGAGGCAAATTTTGGTGGATTGATATCCATGAAAAGAATAAACGTAAGAGAATTTCTACTAAAGCTGAAAGCAAAACTGATGCTTTAAAAATTTTTAATAAAATTCTTGAAGCACGCTTTCAGCGAAAGTGGAACTTAGAAATAAGTGGTCAAGATAGAAGGCTTTCAGATTTACTCGAAAGATTCCTTTTGACTCACTCAAAAGCGAGGAAGAAAAAGGGGTCATATGATAGGGATGTAGCAGCAGCAAAGCATTTATCTCGGTTATTGAAGAATCCAAATCTTGCCGAATTATCGTCTGCGCTGATGTCTGAATATAGAGATATAAGAATTGGAGAGGGTGCTTCCTCTTCAAGCATCCGAAAAGAGATGAACCTACTTGATCACGCACTAAGATATGCCAAGCAGTGGCAGTGGATTTCGTATGATCCTATTGGAAAAGTAGAGAAACCCAGCATGCCACCAGAAAAAGAAAGGTGGCTGTCTTTTGATGAAGAACAAGATCTCATGCGCATTTGCCCAGCCTGGCTGCAAGAAATCATATTATTTGCACTTGAAACTGGTTTGAGAAGAGGTGAACTAATTCATCTTACCTGGAACAGAGTCAACTTAGATGAAGGTACGTTGTATTTCGCTCCTCATGATCAAAAAAATAAAACATCAAGTACCCTACCAGTATCAGACATAGCCTGGGACATTCTTAAAAGTCGATATACGTCTCGCAGACAAAACCAACAGTTTGTTTTCATTTCAAAAGATGACAAACAACTAAGTGGAAATGCCTTAAGCAAGGCATTTGATCGTGCTTGCGGGAAAGCTAAAATTCATGATTTTAGATTCCATGATTTAAGACACACATTTGCAACACGACTGGTTCAGGCAGGTGTGGATTTATATACAATTCAAGCCTTAGGCAGATGGAAAAGTATCACTATGGTCAAGCGGCATGCGCACCATAATATCGATACTTTGAAAGCCGGGATCAAAAATGTAAATTCATTTAGAAGGCAGGCAAATTTCAAGTCAAAAGTTCCAAATTTGCGCTACCATAAAAATTTGCGGCACAAAATTGGCACACTTTGGTTTGACAAAAGTGAGCAGGCTATCTAAGTGCTTGAAATTATTATGTGGAGAGGTGGCCGAGTGGCTGAAGGCGTCGGTTTGCTAAACCGATATACACCTTTAAAGTGTATCGAGGGTTCAAATCCCTCCCTCTCCGTGTCGGCTCTCGAAGAGAGCCCGCACGGAGAGATTTTAATAAAGCAAACGCGAATGCGTGGAGCGTTTGCAACAGCAAGAGGGATTTGAAGCCCGGACTGAGTCGGGCACCCGCTTGCGGGTGACGAAGGAGGGCCGGGCTCGAAAGAAAAATTGCGAGCAATTTTTCATTGAGAGAAATCCCTCCCTCTCCGAATCTTGTCGAAGGGCGGGGCGAGCTGGGAACCAGCGTTCGGGTGGCGAGTGAACCCCGATCTTGAGAAAAAAATCGCACGCTTCGAAACAACATTGTCTCCCGTATAGGCTTTGAAGAAAACCTAGACGACTTTGACTATCTAGGTGAATCTTATTCAGAAAAAAACGATGAAGAATAACAATCTTAGACAATCTGAAAGTTATCTTCAACTATTGGTACCGATGTTTCCTGGCCTGTCATTCCAGCCATTATGAAAATCCAGGAAATGTTAATTCATGTTGACTTACATACTTTACAAACCCTGCAAAAACTCATTTATTTGATATTCGCTTACAGAGTTTCACAGTCTGATTTATAGAATTGAAATAGACAAAAACACTGTCTGAAAGTTTTTCTATTTGTTTGAATTAAACAAGCGTTTTGTAATTAATTTTCAAGGCCTTGGCAATTTTCTTTGCAGTTGCGATACCTAAAGAACGTTTTCCATTCTCAATAGCTGAAAGATTTGGAATTGCTATTTTTGCAAGTTTTGAAAGTTGAGCTAAAGTTAGGCCTTCTCGTTTTCTTTGTTCCTGAATCAATTCATTGGGCTTAACTTTAATCTCTAAAAAGCGTGATAAATCAACGTCCTTAGGTTCCGATATTCTTGATCTCTGTGAACGTCCCAATACTTCAGCAATAACTCTAGGATTATAATACTTTATTCGATACTTTCTAAGAATCATCATTATCTCATTAATTGCTTTCTGTGGTAATTGAGTTTTCATATAATCTCCTCATTCTTTTTTAATGTCTTATTCTCATCGAAAACTTGTCATACAAATGTGGTGTCACTGATCGCACACCAATAACTTTTATTTTTCCTGAAATTTCAAATATAACTCTCCACTTTTTATTTAAGCGTGCGGAATAAAATCCACTTAATGGACCTGATAGCTTTTCAGTATGCCAACCTTTACCCGGAATAAAAGGACCATTATTCTTTACAATTTCTTTCCAAACTAAATACTTCTTGTTAATTAAAAGAGGAGCTTCCTGAAGTTCAAAATAAACTTCTTGGCTCTCTTCCACTTTCCACACAATTTGATGTTATCAAAAATGATAAATAATGCAATGGAATTATTTCGATGTTCCAAAACCCGCTGTTTTTTTCTAAACAGTTCTTAAATTTACAACCAGTGGGAAAATTTTTCCCTGCCGCGCCGTGGCTGCTTCGCTCGCCACCTAGCGCGGCAGAATGCCAAGTGAAAGAGTGTAAAAAAATTCAAGGGATACGTTTTGTCCTCAAAAGCCGAAACCCGAGATTATTGTAGCGGAGATCAGGCCAATGGTAGTGGCGATAGGCCGAGCGCAAGACATGCGCGCCGAAGTCCCAACTGCCGCCACGCAGAATGCGGGTCGAGCCCACTTCCTTATTTTCAGGATTACTCTTAGGAGAGTTTTTATAATAATCCTCTTTGTACCAATCGGCCACCCACTCCCATACATTTCCATGCATATCTTTTAAACCAAAAGCATTAGCTGCAAGAACTCCAACAGGATGAATACCATTTTCTTTACTTGATTCATCATAATACCAACCATAGCTTCTAAGGTTTGAAGTTGTAATTTCCTTCTCATCTTGTCCTCGGCCATAGTCTCCGTCGCTCCCTGCTTGAGCTGCATACTCCCACTGTGCCTCAGTTGGTAAAGCATATTTCCATTGATCTGATTTTTCAGTAGCTTTTTTAGTAAATTCTACTGCATCATCATGACTTATAAGGATAATAGGTAAATTATCCCCCATAAAGTTAGGGTTATCTTTTCCGTATTCCACAAGTTCATCAGGCAGTTTTCCCATGACTGCTTTCCACTGCTTCTGTGTCACTTCTGTCCTTTGTAGACTAAAAGCACTTAATTCGACTTTATGGACTGGCCTTTCATTACTTCCTCCATCTTCAGATCCCATGAGAAACCCATCTTCTCCCGTAGCCGGTATCAGTACAAAATCCTCATCGCTGAATATATCTGCGCCACCCAATATCACTATCAATTTTTTTAAATCTTCTTTACTTGCTATTATTTTTTGTGCAACTTCGTGTGGTAATGGTCCAAGCACTATCTCCTCTAAATTCCTTAATGCATTGTTCGCCAGCCCCAATTTATTTTCCTCATCGCACCATGAAAAAGTAGGCATCACAAACAATGCCGTTACAAATATCCATTTCTTAATTCCAAACATATTTTTTACCCCCATTTTGGTTAATACTAAAAACTTTTATAATACATCAATCAACAGTTTTAAAGAGCAATCTTTATGCCATTAAAATGCAAAAAAAACAATTATTTCAATATGTTATAAAGTTGAGCGGCGGTGAAGACGAGAAAATGCCGAAAATTGTCACTCAAAAAACGAAATTTTCGTCCCAAAAATACTCTCCATAAAACCAGCAAAATCAATTGAATTTTTTCAGGACAGGATGACTTTCTTTCTACCAGTAATGGAAACGCCTGGATTTCGGCTCTTGTCCTATGGTTCGCCTGATGTGCCAGACTGTAAAAGTGAAATAGTCACTCATACTTTTACTCTTGAGCTTATTGGTAATTGTAAACATGTGTTCGAACGGTTCTCTGACAATGAGATACTTGCATCAAATGCTATTTTCAACTAAATTGACCATCGGCATCCAAAGGCTCAATCCATTTCTTTGTGCTTAGCTTCAAAGTCAGATTTATTTGGATATTCCCACTCATACTTGTCACCAACAAGAATAGGATCACCCCAGGGCTCTTGGACGACTTTTACTGTAAGCTCTCTTAACTTGCTAAAACCTAGTATTTCTTCAAAGAATTTAATAGGGTTGTAATTGAAAATAAAGCTACCACCGAAAACAAGTGTCGAAAAAAGTATCTAGTATCCTAATAATTTCGCTATCATTGTTCACCTCTGCTCTTCAACGATTCGCGCCGGCTGAGTATGAAGTTAAGCGCGAATTGATAGCCAGAGAAAGTAGAAAGATTTTCTATATTATTAATAAAGGACTATTGGGTTTTAGGAGCCTTTTTATGAGTCGTGACAGCAGTACCAAGGGCAATAGCGTATCTTTTATCCTCGGAAATCGTTTTTAGATCGAACTGAACGCTGATAAGGGCATGTGCTCCCTTGCCTTTAGCACGACTTACGAGCTCAGTAGAAAGTTTTTCAAAAACATCGTCTTGGTTTTTCGAAATTGGAATGATTTTTTGACAAGAAACAATTCCCAGATATTTTTCTATCATCGCATTTTCAATCTGATTTCCGGTCGTCATGATGAAATTTGGATCCCCCTTGTGTTCTAACCTATGCTTGAGATCAAAAAGATTACCCTCATGAGCACGTGGGAGATCTTTAGGTGGATTCCATTTTTCATGGGGAAGCAGATGAACAGAAAGGTCAAACTTAAATCGAGCCTGAATGCCCTGTAGGGCCATCACAATTCTTGTGCCATCCACTTCAGAGAGTTTTGTGAGAACAACTTTATTTTTTCGAAGCTGTTCTTCGATGTCCTGAGCGTCAAAGCCAAATTCTTGTTGAGTTAGAACTTCTTTGATGAGATTTTTGTCTTTTTCTTTTTCGATGTCTTCTATAATAAGAGTAAATTCAGGAAAAACTAAACTCTCTGGGGTACTTTCAAATGGAAATTCTTCTTTTTTATTTACCATGACACCTCTTATATTTTTGCCCACTTCCGCATGGACAGGGGTCATTTCGGCCCACTTTCGGTGCTTGTCTCTTAGTCGGCTGTTTGGGCGCTGCTTTGTCTGCACCAACAGATTGGGCGGCTCGAAGGGAGCTTTGAGCTTGTTGGTGGACAAAATTCAATTCTCTTTCAAGAACAGGACGCTCTTCAATTTTTTGCTCAACTTGAAGCTGGACTTTAAAAAGCCGCTCCACAAGACTTTCTTTAATTAAATAATCCATTTCCTGAAAGGCTTCGAAGCCCTCTTTTTTGTATTCTAATAGAGGGTCTTTTTGACCATATCCACGCAGCCCAATTCCCTCTTTGAGATGGTCCATACCTAAAAGATGGTCCTTCCAGTAGGTATCAATGGTATGAAGATAAAACATTTTTTCTAGATTTTGAGACATCTGTGAACCTAAAGTGGTCATTTTATTTTCATAAAAATCAACGGCTTGTTTTTTAAGGGTTTCTTTGAGCTTTTCTAATTCAAGCAAAGAACTCACTTCAACTTTTTCAAAATGACAATTGAAAATTTTAAACAAATTCTTTGTTAAAGCATCAAAATTCCACTCTTCAGGAGGAATGGTTTCATGAATGAAAAGACCCACTGTGGAATCTATTACTTCTTCTATATTTTCAAGAATCATTTCATGAACTTTTTCACCCATGAGAATTTGTCTTCGGATGGAGTAAACAACATCACGTTGTGTATTCATCACATCATCATATTCAAGAAGATGTTTTCGAATATCAAAGTTATGGGCCTCAACTTTTTTCTGGGCATTTTCAATAGCCTTTGTAATCCATTTATGCTCAATGGGTTCATCTTCTTTGATACCCAGACGCTCCATCATGCGAGCAATACGCTCACTTCCAAAAATTCTCATGAGATCATCTTCAAGAGAAAGATAAAATCTAGATGATCCTGGGTCACCTTGTCGGCCACTTCTGCCGCGTAATTGATTATCAATGCGCCTGCTTTCGTGCCTTTCCGTTCCTATAATATGAAGCCCTCCTTTTTCCACAACACCAAGTCCCAAAACAATGTCTGTTCCTCTGCCTGCCATGTTCGTTGCAATCGTGATGGCCCCTGGCTGGCCGGCTGCAGCAATAATTTTTGCTTCTTTGGCATGATACTTCGCATTAAGAACTTCGTGAGGAACCCCCTCCCTTTTTAAGTGTTTGGAGAGTTCTTCAGAGCTTTCTATGGAAATCGTACCTACAAGGGCAGGGCGCTGATCCTTATAGAGATCCTTAATTTCTAAAACGATAGCCTTGGTTTTTTCTTTTCTAGTTTTGTAAATGACATCTGAAAAATCTTTTCGAACCATAGGTTTATTTGTCGGAATGACAACAACATCCAGATTGTAAATCTTTTTAAATTCAGCCGCCTCGGTATCAGCAGTACCCGTCATGCCAGCAAGTTTTTCATACATTCTAAAGAAATTTTGAAAAGTAATGGTAGCCAAAGTTTGGTTTTCGTTCTCAATGGTAACACTCTCTTTAGCTTCAAGAGCTTGATGAAGTCCATCGCTGTATCTTCGCCCTTCCATAAGTCGACCCGTAAACTCATCTACAATGATAACTTTTCCATCTTTGACAACATAATCGACGTCTCTTTGAAAAAGTGCATAGGCCTTAAGGCCTTGGCTAACATGATGGACCAACTCAATATATCGAGGATCATATAAATTCTCTACTTTGATAAGTTCTTCAACTTTTGAAACTCCGTCTTCTGTAAGTGCTGCAGTTCTTGATTTTTCGTCTACAGTGTAATGCGTTTGTTTTTTTAAATAGGGAATAATGGAATTGATTTTATAATATTTATCGGTGGATTCTTCGGAGGGTCCAGAGATAATGAGAGGTGTGCGTGCTTCATCAATTAAAATACTATCCACTTCATCGACAATACAATAATGAAAGTCTCTCTGGACGTAATCGTTCAGAGAATACTTCATGTTATCTCGAAGATAATCAAATCCGAATTCGTTGTTAGTTCCATAAGTAATATCACATGCGTATGCCGCTCTGCGTTCTGAATCGTTCATGCCGTGAACAATCACTCCTACAGAAAGTCCAAGCATTCGATACAGAGGTCCCATCCATTCTGAGTCACGTTGAGCTAAGTAATCATTAACAGTGACAAGATGAGCCCCCCTTCCAGTAAGAGCATTCAGGTATAAAGGAAGTGTGGCTACTAAAGTTTTTCCTTCACCCGTTTTCATTTCAGCAATTTTCCCATGATGTAAAATAATGCCTCCTAAGATTTGAGCATCAAAGTGGCGCATTTTAAGACTGCGTTTACCTGCTTCGCGAACAAGGGCAAAAGTCTGTGGCAGTAAGGAGTTTAAATCTATATCATTTTTTAAAGAAAGTTTTAGTTTTTGTGTGGTTTCTGTAAGTTCACTATCTGATTTATTCTGAAAGTCTTTCTCTAAAGATGAAACTTGGTCTATAAGTGGATGGAGTTTTTTTAATTCACGCTCATTTGCGCTTCCAAATATTTTTTTAGCTAGTCCGATAATCATATGAAAAGTTATAAGTTGTAAGTTATAGGTTATAGGTTTAACTAATAAAAGTACATTTAAAAGCTTACAACCTACAACTTATAACGTAAATAAAGTATACTTGTAAATCATATATGGAAAAGCAGGCTTTTGGAATTGTAAAAACTTTAAATAAACACGGCTTCATTGCCTATTTTGCTGGCGGGTGTGTCCGCGATAAACTTTTAAAAAAAGTATCACCAGACATAGATATTGCTACGAATGCAAAACCCTCTGATATCGAAAAAATTTTTGAAAAAACTTTCCCCAAGGGTGCTGCTTTTGGGGTGATGTCTGTCTTGATAGACAATCATGAATTTGAAGTGACTACCTTTCGCAAGGAGGGGTGTTATTCTGATGGTCGTCACCCTGATCATGTTGAATTCACAGACGAAAAACAAGATGCGTTTCGAAGGGATTTTACGATCAATGGTATGTTTCATGACCCACTGAAGAAAAAAGTTATTGACTATGTAGGGGGAAAGAAGGATCTCAAAAAAAAAATAATTCGGGCTATTGGTCATCCAGAAGAGCGTTTTTCTGAAGATAAGCTCCGAATGCTCAGGGCTATTCGATTTGCGTCTTCTCTTCATTTCAAAATAGAAGAGGATACGTTTGTGGCCATCAAAAAAATGGCTCATGAAATAAATCAAGTAAGTTTCGAGCGCATTCGTGATGAAATCGTGAAAATTCTTGTTTCTGGCAATGCCCGAAAAGGTTTCGAGCTACTCGATGATTCAGGTCTTTTGATGAATATTCTTCCTGAAATTTCAGCCATGAAAGGTGTTGAACAACCACCCCAGTTTCATCCTGAAGGTGATGTTTTCGTTCATACAATGATGATTCTTGAAATGTTGCGAAAAAATGTTTCAGCTGATTTAGCGGTAGGAGCCCTTCTTCACGATGTGGGAAAACCCACAACGTTTACAATTAAGGAAAGAATTCGATTTGACGGACATGTTGAAGTGGGTGCAGAAATGGCTGGAAAGATTTGTAGAAGGTTAAAATTTTCAAAAAAAACGACAGATCATGTTGTAGAATTAGTGAAGCAACATTTGAAATTTAAAGATGTAAGAAAAATGAGAGAAAGCACTTTAAAGCGTTTTTTACGTCAAGATGGGTTTGAAGATCATTTGGAACTTCATAGGATGGATTGCTTAGCCTGCCATGGAGACTTAAGTAATCATTCTTTGTGCAAGGAAAAATTAGAATATTTTCGAAAGCTTGATCTTAAGCCAGTTCCCTTGTTACGAGGAAAAGATCTTATCGAGCTTGGACTTAAGCCTGGACCACACTTTCGTCTTATTTTAAACTACGTCGAAGACGCCCAACTTGAAGGGCGTGTTCAGTCAAAAGAAGACGCCCTTTTGTTAGCGCAAAAACATAGTAAAAAGCTTAA
>JACOXK010000028.1 GCA_016182335.1 Deltaproteobacteria bacterium
CTTGCTCGCATCTGCGCTTAGATTAACAACGGCTCCAACGGTTTTCAAATCAAAAACCATGCCAATTTTTCCTAGCATTTTACAAAAGGTCAAATAAACTATCGAAATTATTTTTTTTTATTTTCTCAAACTTCTGCGACAAGTCTTCCTGGCTTATTGCCCGAACCTCAAGCGTTAAATAAGACTCCTCAAAACTCTGAGGATCAGAAATTCGAATACCCGAAGGCAAAGAAAGCTCTTTCTTCAATGCTATCCATTTTTGACGCTGAGCTACAAGATGCGGATTTAATCTTTGCTCTAGGCGTTCTCTTATCATTCGCAGAAGCCCTGAAGGTGCAACCCAGGAATCGATATTTTTTTTCTTATCATCGAGTTCCAAAATAATTTCACTTATTTTTCGAGACTCTCTTAGACTTAAGTCTTCTAGCATCTCATATATTTTTTTAAATTCATTTGCATTGAGTGAGAATTTTTGAACAAGCTTGGCAAGAGCATCCTGATCCCCTTCTGGCAAACGTGAGAGCCTCACTGCAAGTTTAAGAGCTAATTCAAATTTTGTAACTTTCTCTGAAAGTTGAGCGGTTAAATGGAGAAGCTCCAACTGATAATCTAAGACCGATTCATGTGGCTCCAATCCAAGCTTTGGTAAATATTCGGCAACAATTTTTGGACGATCTATGCTCCTTTGATTCAGAAGCCAAAACAGTATTTTTGATTTTTCTATTAAATTATAATTGAGTGCAAAAAGACCTTGATCAATGTAGATCTTAGAAAATGTGGACATTGAGATGGCAGTAATCAAAGCCCTCCTCAGTGTCAAATGAGACCTGGCCCTTGACTATCAAGCCAACGCTGGCAACGTAAAATTAGATGCTATCGGAACTAGCTCAAAAAAAATGTATCCCTTGTCGGGGAGGTGTGCCTCCACTCAAGGGCGAATCTCTTTCCAAAATCTATCAAGAGCTTCAAAATCAATGGCAAGTCATCAATGACCACCACCTGGAGAAAGAATTTAAATTTAAAGATTTTAAACAGGCGCGTGATTTTACTGTAAAGATGGGACAGCTTGCTGAACAAGAATGGCATCATCCCGATATTTATCTGGCCTGGGGTCTTGTTAAAGTCACACTCTGGACCCATAAAATCGATGGTCTCTCAGAAAGCGACTTTATCTTTGCAGCAAAGGTCGATCAATTAATTTGATACTTGGGTAGGATAATTTCCATCGAAGCAGGCGGTGCAAAAGGTTTTTTTGGGATATTGGGCTGCCCGTCTCATTCCTTCTAAACTCAAATAAGCCAAAGAGTCCGCTGTAATATACTTTCGAATTTCTTCAACGTTGTGAGAGGATGCGATTAATTCCTGGCGTGTAGGTGTATCAATTCCATAAAAACAACTGTGTGTTGTGGGTGACGAGCTAATCCGCAAATGAACTTCCTGAGCTCCAGCATTACGAAGCATTTTTATAATTTTTTGAGATGTTGTACCTCTCACTATGGAATCATCAATAATCACAACACGCTTTCCTCGAATCACACTTTCCACAGCATTTAATTTCACTTTAACACCAAAGTGACGAATTGATTGCTTAGGCTCAATAAAGGTTCGGCCCACATAATGATTTCGAATAATACCCATGTCATAGGGAATACCACTTGTTTGCGAATAACCTATCGCCGCTGGGACACCTGAATCGGGTACAGGGACCACGACATCAGCTTCCACGGGATGTTCGATAGCTAGACGTCTGCCCAATTCTTTGCGAACGGCGTAAACATTTTGTCCAAAAATAGAGCTATCAGGTCTTGCAAAATAAACATACTCAAAAATACAGTTGCGGGGCTGTGCTTTCAAAGAGCGAAAACTTTGCAAGCCCCCATCCTGAATATCCAGTACCTCACCTTCTTCAATGTCTCGAATATAAGTTGCTCCCATCAAATCAAAAGCACATGTTTCTGAAGCCACAACATAGGCACTGCCAAGTTTTGCTAAAGAAAGAGGCCTGAAACCCTGTGGGTCACGAGCCACTAAAAGACCTCGTTTTGTCATTAAAATCAGAGAATAAGCTCCCTCAACATGACTCAAAGCTTCAGCAAACTTTTCTCTAAAACTTTCCTTTTTTGATTTTGCAATAAGATGGATAAAAATTTCTGAATCACTTTGTGATTGAAAAAGAGCACCCTCTGCCTCTAATTTCTTTCGAAGAGTTGCTGCATTTGTAAGATTGCCGTTGTGAGACAGAGCCAAAAAACTTCCCTGAAAGCTAGCAACAAGTGGTTGCACATCGCACAGATCATGGGCTTGTGTTGTCGAATACCTCACATGACCGATAGAGGCGCTGCCTTTCAATTTCTCTAAGCTCTCTTCGTTAAAATTGTCTGCAACGAGTCCTAAACCTTTTTTTATCAGAAGCTCTCCATTATAAAGAGAGGCAATACCACAACCCTCCTGACCTCGATGTTGTAACGCGTACAAACCAAGATAGGACATGTTGGCAGCTTCCAGATGATTCCAAATACCAAAAACACCACACTCTTCTTTAAATTTATCCATCAGAGAAATGCCTCCAGGCCTTTGGAATAAATGTTTTTTAGATCTGTTCGAGAAAAATGTTCTTTACTTTCAATAATAAGGTCTTGACCTGAAACTGTTCCAATTTTTTGAAAAAAGATATTTTTTTGGTCTAAGAATTGCTCAAATATTTCTTTTTTTTCTGTATTTACAGTAAGAATAATAAGTATCGATCCCTCGATCGGCTGCGCCTCCTCGGGGTGACAGGAAGCAGGTTCAGAGAGATTAACAGCTGCACCAAACTTCTTGCATGAGTGCACAAGATGATACATGAATCCTTCTTTTCCAACACAGCGAGCTGATTTGATGACATTTTCTTGGATAAGGTTTCGAATAGATTGCGCACTCACAGCAGTAACCCCTTCAAGAAAATAAATCTCATCTGCCTCGTCTTGAAAAACACGCTCAACATATTTTTGACCTGGTTCTAAGAGACCAAGCATAACAACAACAGGCGTGGGTAAAATTGGGGACCCTTGAGTTTCATTGTAAAGACTGACATTGCCGCTTACGACAGGTACTTCTAGTGATTTTGCAGCTCGACTCATTCCAAGTATTGCTTGTTCTAATTGCCACATCATCTCTGGAACTTGCGGATTTCCAAAATTCAAGCAATTAGTTAAAGCAAGAGGCCGTGCTCCCGTACAGCAGAGCTTGGCATAGGCTTCTTCTATAATTCTTTTCCCGCCCTTGAAAGGATTCTGTGCCACAAGCTCTTCACGACTCACCATGGAAAGTGCCAAGATAGAATTATTTTCTCTCACTCGAATAAGATACGAATCAAAATCTCCAACAATCGTTCGTGTTCCCACCATCGAATCGAATTGCTCCATCACCCAGTTTCTATTTACAATATTAGGGGAGTTCCAGTTCTCTCCACTTACCGTGACATATAATGGATGCGGGCGATTGCCGGAAGGTGATTCAGAATATGTTTCGAAGGACGTCACGGAAGCCTTGCGAGCATGGTTTTGCGTTAGCAAATCGCAAGCCTGAGTGCCGAGCGACGTTTTTCCAGCTGGGGAAAAACGATCGCGTGCCTGAGAAATATATTCTGAGGAACCTAACGGCGGTTGACGAGGACGGTCGTAAAGCGGCGCCCCACGAGTCAACGGTTCAACAGGAATTTCTGCAATCTGTTTCCCCTCCCATTCTATTTTTACATAAGAAGAGTCGATCACATGCCCCACCACACAAGCATCTAAATCCCACTTTTCAAAAAGTTTTTTTATTCTCTCTTCACTTCCCTGCCGCACACAAAGAAGCATTCTTTCCTGAGACTCTGACATCATAATTTCGACCGGAGTCATATTCCTGGCACGCAGCGGCACAGCTGATAGATTCAGATAAATTCCATGCCC
>JACOXK010000012.1 GCA_016182335.1 Deltaproteobacteria bacterium
ATATCTTGGAAAAAATATATTTGGATCGGATTTTAATTTAGACATTTATGTTCATAACGGTGCAGGCGCCTATATCTGTGGAGAGGAAACAGCCCTTCTTGAGGCCTTGGAAGGCAGGCGAGGGTTACCTCGTGTAAAACCTCCTTTTCCAGCTATCGAAGGTTTGTTTGGCAAACCCACCGTTATTAATAACGTAGAAACATTGTGTTCGGTTGGGCTTATTCTGAGCAAAGGTGCAAAGTGGTACCGAAGTTTTGGAGTTGAGAAAAGTCCTGGAATAAAACTTTTTCCAATCTCAGGACACGTAAAAAATCCAGGTGTCTATGAAATGCCTTTAGGTACAAGTCTTAAAACTCTTATCTACGAATGTGCAGGAGGTATAAGAAATAATAAAGCATTGAAGGCAGTCATTCCTGGCGGGTCTAGCTCTGCTGTTCTGACACCTTCTGAAATTGATATTTCTATGGATTTTGACTCTCTTGCGGCCAAAGGCTCCATGCTAGGAACTGGCGCTGTTATTGCGATGGATGAAGACACAGATATGGTTGAAGTGGCTGGTAATATTATGCATTTCTATGCTGAGGAATCGTGCGGACAGTGCACTCCCTGTCGAGAGGGAACGCAATGGTCTTACAGAATTATTGACAGATTTTTGAAACATCAAGGAACGAAGCAAGATTTAGTAACTTTAGAAAATATTGCAAAGCACATGGCTGGGCATGCCTTATGTGCCCTGGCTGATGGTGCAGCTGGTCCTCTTAGATCCTATGTCACCAAATTCAGATCAGATTTTTTGAAAAGGGTAGCTGTACAGCCAAGAGAAGTCCCACAACCTAGGATTGTGAGATGAATACAACTATCATGACATGGGTAGAAAGAAGAGGGAGTGCTTTTATTCAAGGCCGTATTGGGCCTAATCGTGTTGGTCCTTTGGGACTTTTTCAACCCATAGCAGACGTGATTAAGTTTATTATGAAAGAAGATACTTACTATCCGCATGTCAATAAGTGGCTTTTTATTTTAGCTCCTGCGCTTTCTCTGATCCCAGCTGTACTAGCACTTGCTGCTATTCCATTTGGTCCTGTGATCCAAATTTTTGGTTACCAAACACCTTTGCAGATTGCGGATCTGCACATCGGATTGATTTATATTTTAGCCGTGTCCTCTCTTGGCATTTACGGCATTTTGTTAGGGGGTTGGGCTTCAAATAATAAGTATAGTTTTTTAGGATCTTTGCGAAGCTGTGCTCAGATGGTGAGTTACGAAATAGCTCTTGGACTTTCCATTGTGGGTGTCATAATGGTTTACGGATCTACGAGTCTTTCCGAGATTGTCATAAGGCAGGGGGGTAGTTTTTTGGGATTCATTCCAAAATGGGGAATTGTGACACAACCTCTTGCTTTCATTCTTTTTTGGATCGCCGCTTTTGCAGAAACCAATCGCCTTCCCTTTGATTTGCCAGAAGGGGAAACAGAACTTGTGGCTGGTTATCATACTGAATACAGCGGGATGAAATTTGCCCTGTTCTTCATGTCAGAATACATCGCCATGTTTACAATGTCGTGCCTGCTAGCAACTCTTTTCTTGGGCGGGTGGCAGTTTCCCCCGGGGATTCATGAGCTGATCTATGGCCTTGGTTTGAGCACGAATATATTGGGAGTACTTCATTTTTTAAGTTTCTTTATAAAGGTTTGTTTTTTTCTCTGGTGCTATGTGTGGGTTCGTTGGACATTTCCACGCTTTCGATATGATCAGATGATGAAATTGGGTTGGAAAGTTATGGTCCCTATTGCTCTTGTGAACATTATTATGACGGGTTTTGGTTTGAGGTTTTTTTTATGAGCCAGATTCTTTTTTATGTTGTTGCTCTTCTCTCCTTAGGTTGTGCTTTGAGTGTCATCTTACAGCGTAACCCTGTTTATTCAGCTCTTTCATTGGTGGGGTTCTTGTTTTTACAGGCTGTGTACTTTGTTATTCTAAGAGCTTATTTTTTAGCTGTGGTTCAGGTTCTCATCTATGCTGGCGCTATCATGGTTCTTTTTGTATATGTTGTGATGGTGATGAACTTAAGTTCTGATGATTTGCCTAGGTTACACTTTAAACCAGTAAGTATTTTTTTGGGAGGCCTTTTTGCCTCCATTCTTTTTTATTTATTTCAATCGGATAAGCCTATAACTCGCATTCAAGCCCTTGTTGTTGAAAATAATATAACTGAAATAGCCAAATTGCTTTTTTCAGAATACGTCTTGGCTTTTGAATACATAAGTTTTCTTTTAGTTGTTGCCATGGTTGGAGTCGTAGTTCTGAACCAAAGGACCCAATCATGATTACTGAATATTTTATCCTTTCAGGAATACTTTTTACTATAGGAGTGCTTGGGGTTCTTGTGAGAAAAAATCTCATCGTCATTCTTATGTCGCTTGAGATTATGATGGCCAGCAGTCATCTAGCGCTTGTAGCAGCCGGAAATTTAGCCCAAAACCTTTCAGGGCAGATATTTGCTTTGTTCTCAATTGCTGTTGCTGCTGCTGAAGTGGCTATTGGGTTAGCTCTTGTTGTGATTATTTATAAGAAAAAACAAACCACGAACGTTGATCGGTTTAATATTTTACAAGGTTAATGAAAGAGATAGCGCTTTACATTATTATTTTATGTCCACTGGTTGGATGTGTTCTTCAACTTTTGGTAGGAGCCAAATTACCTAAAGTTTGGAGTGGGGGTTTCGCGTGTTGTGCCATTCTTCTCTCATTTTTAGGAAGTGCTTATTTATTTATGAGCTTTGAGCAAGGTTTTTCCCTTGCCTGGCTACCCTGGTTTCAAGTTGGAGAATTGCAGACGGCGTTATCTTTTCGAATAGACGAGCTTTCTCTTATTATGATGCTTGTCGTTTCTGGAATTAGTTTTTTGATTCACGTTTATTCCTTGGGATACATGAAAGAGGATCCACTTTATTCCCGTTATTTTGCATACTTGAATTTGTTTGTGTGCGCCATGTTAATTCTTGTCACGGCGGATAACCTTCTTCTGATGTTTGTAGGATGGGAGGGCGTGGGGCTTTGTTCATATTTACTGATCGGTTTTTGGTTTGAAGATGAGTTTAAGGCTTTTTGTGGCAAAAAAGCTTTTATCGTGAATCGAATTGGAGATGCTGGTTTCTTGCTTGCCATTTTCTTAAGTTTTTCTCTCTTTGGATCTCTTTCTTTTGATGTGCTTTCCTCAAAAGCTGCAGCCCTCTCTGCCGAACTTAACTTTGGAATTTTAAGTTTATTAACATTGTGTCTCTTTCTAGGCGCTATGGGTAAAAGTGCCCAGTTCCCACTCTATGTTTGGTTACCAGATGCCATGGCTGGTCCAACTTCTGTTTCTGCCTTGATTCATGCTGCGACGATGGTAACTGCTGGGGTCTACATGATATGTCGGCTTCACTTTTTTTATGATCTGACTCCTATTATTCAAAAGGTAGTAGTTATTATTGGCGCGTTTACTGCGCTTCTGTCAGCTCTCATGGCTTTAACGCAGCGAGATATTAAAAAGGTCTTGGCATATTCAACGGTCAGTCAGTTAGGTTATATGTTTGTGGGGGCTGGCCTTGCTGCCTATGGAACCGCCATGTTTCACTTGACCACACACGCTTTTTTTAAGGCACTTCTATTTCTTGGTTCTGGAAGTGTTATTCATGCTATGCACGGGGAGCAAGACATCTTTAAAATGGGTGGGCTTAAAAATGTTATGCCACTGACCTATCTTACTTTTTTTGTAGGATCTTGTGCATTGGCCGGGATTCCTCCCTTCGCTGGTTTTTTCAGCAAGGATAGTATTTTGGCTTATGCCTTTGAAGCCTCGCCCTATCTTTGGGGTGTTTTAGGAGTTACTGCTGTTCTTACTTCTTTTTATATTTTTAGAACTTTCTATCTGACGTTTCATGGAAGTCTTCGAAATAAAAATGCCCATGAATCTGATAATTCCATGGTTTTGCCTCTTGTTCTTCTTGCAGTTGGTAGTTTAGTGATTGGATTTATTGGGCTGCCCCAAAATTTTGCGCATCTTTTTCACGCTTCGAATTTATTTGAAAAATTTCTTGCACCCTCTAAACATCTGACCCTTTCACAAGGACTTGAATGGGGGATTATGTTTTTATCTGTGTTAGGAGCTCTATTGAGTGCCTATGTTGCTTATGTGTTTTATGTGAGAGGAACATCTGTTCTGGAAACAATGAGTGCTAGGATGTCTTTCTTTTACAAACTTTCTTACAACAAGTTTTATGTAGATGAGGCCTATGATGCTCTATTTATCCGTCCCCTGAAAAAAACAGCTGATTTTTTATGGAGAATCATAGATGTTGTTTTTATTGACGGCATTGTTAATGGAGTTGCTTGGTTTGGACGACAAAGTTTTCTCTTTCTAAGCTTGTTCCAGTCTGGAAAAGTTGGAAATTATGCGTTTGTCATGTTTGTAGGAGCTCTTATCGTTATTATTTTATTGGCACACTTTAGATAATATAAACAATAAGTATGAATTTATTTGAAAATCATATTTTAAGTACACTTATCTTCTTGCCGCTGATGGGAATCCTCTTTCTATGGGTCGTTCCACAACGTTATTCACAACTTTTGAAATGGACAGCATTTCTTATTTCGCTTCTAACAACAGTCATTGGTTTTTATTTGTTTTTTTCTTTTCAAAGTGATGCGTCTATGCAGTTTCTTGAATTATATCCATGGATACCTTCTTATAATATTTCTTTTTTCGTTGGAGTTGATGGCATAAGTCTCTTGCTAGTCCTTTTGACTGTTGTGCTCCAGCCTTTAATTATTCTTTACAGCTCCCCTAAAACCCAATCTCTTAAAGCATTTTATTGTTTATTCTTGTTGCTCGAGACGGGAATGTTAGGAGTGTTTTTATCGCTCGACATAGTTCTCTTTTATGTTTTTTGGGAAGTTGTTTTAATACCCATGTATTTCATCATAGGCCTGTGGGGTGGTGCCCATCGAATTTATGCAACGGTTAAGTTCTTGCTCTACACTGTTTTTGGAAGCTTTCTCATGCTTGCTGCCTTAATGGCGGTTGTCATGATTCATCACGAGGCAACAGGTATTTACACAACAAATATACTGCATCTTTATGGGACCTTTTTTGGGACGTTAGAATCTTGGTTGTTTTTAGGTTTTGTACTCGCCTTTTTTATTAAAGTGCCTGTTTTTCCGTTTCATACATGGTTGCCGGATGCTCACGTCCAAGCTCCGACAGAAGGAAGTGTGATTTTAGCAGGTGTTCTTTTAAAGCTTGGAGTTTACGGACTCGTTCGTTTTGCCATACCTCTTTTTCCGTTTGCAACAAAAGGTTTTTTGCCTTTATTAGTAGTGCTAGGTCTCATAGGTGTTCTGTATGGTGCCTTTGTAGCCTGGGCCCAGAAGGATCTTAAAAAACTAGTTGCCTACTCAAGTGTCAGCCACATGGGCTATTGCATTATCGGACTTTTTGCACTGAACGTACTAGGCGTTACTGGAAGCATTGTTCAGCTTGTATCTCACGGCCTTGCTACGGCTGGATTGTTTTTTGTTGTAGGAATGATTTATGAAAGAGCGAATACAAAAGAAATTTCCAAATTGGGAGGACTCGCAGCGTCTTGTCCAAGACTTCTGTTTTTCTTTTTAATTTTGACACTTGCAAGCATTGGGCTGCCATTGACGAGTGGATTCGTGGGCGAATTTCTCTCACTACTGGGTGCATTTCAAGAATTTGCGCAACCTGTTCTAGCTCATTCTGTCATCGCGAGGGATGCTATTGCAGCCCGTGGCGATCTGAGCTTCACAATCTTTGACATTTTTATTTTTCTTCTGGGAGTTTTTGGAGTTTTTGGGGTCATATTGGGTGCTGTGTACATGCTTGGGATGTTTCAAAAGGTCATGTTTGGAAAACCCAAATTTGAGAATATGAAGGACTTAGGCTTCAAGGAATGTGCCGTTCTCATTCCTTTGGTTTTATTTATTCTTTTGATTGGAATTTATCCAAACATCATTACGTCAAAGACAAATCCTTCAGTGGATTATTTTGTGAAACATTTTTCCAATTATAAAATTCCAACAGCAATTACAATTTCTGGAGAGCAGCGCTCATCTGCGTCATTACGAGCCGAACATAGTGAGGCGTGGCAATCTAAACAGGAAGCACTTCCATGAGTATGATTTATCTTCCACTTATTGTAATTGCTGCTTGTGCCTTTGGCATTCTTCTGTGTGAAGGCTGGCGGTTGCAAAAAAATGTTTCGTTTTTTCTGGGCCTTTTAGCCCTTATTGCTTCTCTGGCTCTTTTATTGAATCAAGAAATTCAGCCACACCTCACTTTTTTTTCTCATTCTTTAAAACTTGATGGTATTTGGTACGTGAGTACTTTTTTTCTCATTATTATTTCCATTTTCATTTTTTTATTATCCCATGCATCATTGAAGCCTACTAAAAAAGAGTATTTTTTCTTTGTTCTTATAGCGCTTCTGGGGATGAGTCTTATTTCCGCTTCCAATCATTTACTGATGATTTTTTTAAGCCTTGAGCTCTTTTCACTATGTCTTTATGTACTTGTTACATACAATGTTTCGGACGTTCGAGCGAATGAAGCCGCCATGAAGTATTTTATTTTGGGTGCTTTTGCAGCTGGTTTTTTTGTTTTTGGAACAGCCCTCATTTACGCAGTTTCTGGCTCCTTTGTGCTTTCAGATATAGGAGAAGTGATTCTTGCGCCTTCTGGATATCATCCCTATCTTCTCATGGGTGTTTCCCTACTCTTTGTCTCTCTTGCATTTAAGGTTGCTGCCGTTCCATTTCACATGTGGGTTCCGGATGCTTATGAGGGGGCCCCTTCTGTTGTGACCTCTTTTATGGCAACAGCTGTCAAGATTGCAGCTTTTTCTGTTTTATTTCGATTGTTTTTAACGTGCTTTTTGCCTCTCAAAACTTATTGGCACACTTCATTTTTTGTTCTGTGCATTGCTACTATGGTTGTTGGCAATGTGGCAGCTCTGATGCAAGAGAACTTGAAAAGAATGCTTGCCTATTCTGCGATAGCACATTCAGGATATCTTCTCATTGCCTTTATTAGTTTTCAAAATATTTCCGATCTTGCGCCACTTCATGCCTTTTGGTTTTATCTTGCAGTTTATTCTGTCATGAATTTAGGAGCCTTTGGAGTCCTTGCTGCTACGGGATATGAAACACTCAAAGATTTTCAAGGTTTTGGGTATCGATCTGCTGTTTTAGCGCTTCTGTTTTCAGTTTTTCTTATGTCTCTTGCTGGGATACCACCAACGGCAGGGTTTCTTTCAAAATTCTATCTTTTTTCTGCAGCCATTGCGTCAAAGCAGTATATTCTTGTTGTCATTGCCCTGATCAATGCTTTTATCTCTGTTTATTATTATCTCAAAGTTTTGATTGCGATGTATATGAGTGAATCTATCGGTGGAGAGAAAGTTTCTATTTCCCTTCCAGCGCAAGTAACGTTGGGGGTTATGTTTGCTCTAACAATTTATTTGGGTCTTCAACCCGGTATTTTAAATGACTTTATTCAAAACGCGATGAGGGGTGTTTTTTAGAAATTTGTCATCCCCGCTTATATCCCGAGTGAAACGAGGGCAACTAGCGGGGATCCAGAGGAGAATATATGGCTGATAGAAAATTTAGATTTTTTCAAAATGCACATTTCAGTAAACAAGAATTAGAAAAAATTTCGAAATTTATAAGGCCCAGTGGAACCTCGCTTATTCTTCCATACGATCAATTTATCGAGCATGATTGTCGCCATTTAGAAGCTGAATCGGATGCTGGTAATCCACATTATATTATGCAGTTAGGCATTGAGGGGAAGTACAATGCTGTGGCCATTCATTATGGTTTAGCCAAACGCTTTTGGATGAAGTACAAATCTAAAATACCTTTGATTTTAAAAATCAGCGGAAAAACTTCGATCCCGTCTGGAAAGCAACCTTTGAGTGTCTTTACTTCTTTTGTTGAGGATGCTGCAGAAATAGGGGCAGTGGCTGTGGGTTACACTATGTACTATGGCTCTCCTAAGGAAGATCAGGACTTACCCCAGCTAGCTCATGTTCGAAGGCAGTGTGAGAAATTGGGGCTACCTCTTATTGTGTGGGCCTATCCGCGAGGTGAGGCTATTGACGCAAAAGGGGGAAGAGATACGAATTATGCGATTGAATCCGCTGCACGGGTAGCGACAGAAATGGGTGCTACTATCATTAAAGCAAATATCCCAAAATCTGCTCCAGAAGGATTTGCAAAAATTGATTCTGTTCCTAAATACTATCGAAATCTTGAAGCGGAGCTTGTAGAAATGGACCCAGTCGATTCCGTTAAAGAGCGTATCAAAAGAGTTGTGACAGCTGCACAAGGGATACCTGTTTTGTTCAGCGGGGGGTCGGAAATAAGTGATGAGGATCTTCTCAATAATGCCAAATACTGTCTTTCTGGGGGGTGTTTTGGTTTTATTTTCGGGCGAAATATGTGGAAGCGTCCACAGCAAAAGGCTTTAGAAATTACAAAACTTTTACAATCGCTTTTGGACGAGAGACCCAGGACATAGCTACTCTTTAGTTCCTTGACAGAATCTCTTTACTGCTCATAATGTAATCAAAGGGGTTATCGTTGTGAAATTCATTAGGGCTGACATTCGTCTTACCTTTTTCGCTCTCATTATTTTAAGCGCACTGGCACTATTTGGCATTGGTTTTTTTGTTTCTGCTCCTGTTGAAAAACTATTGGGAGTTTCTGCTTATGCTATGAGAGGGGCTATTCATGGATTGTTCGCTACAGTTTTTATGATCACTGTCACTTTGGGTGTGTACCAGGCTGCCCGGTTATGGATGGGCTCAAACATAGAAGTAGCAGATTTAAAAGCAGGAAGTCTTGTTAACGTGTTTGCCTGCCTTGCAACAATTATTTCTGGAAATTGGATTTACATTCCCTACAGAGCTGCCGGTGGCCCCCGAGAGCACTTTCTTCAAAACATGCCTGAGATTCACAAGATTTTTTTTGAATTTAAAGAGTTTGCTGCACTTTTTACATTTCCGTTGCTGGTTGCAGCGGCCTACATTGTATGGCGTTATCAGAGTAAACTTCTTCAGAGTCGAAATCTAAGGATCTTCACCAGTATTTTACTCATCCTGGGTTTTATCTTTTTCTTTAAGGCATTTGGATTGGGTGCGGCAATTACAAAATTAAGCTCTGTTTAGAGGGGATAATTCTATGGACATTCCAAAGCATCACGGGTCAGCACAGGCTGCAATCCTTGCGGCCATGATTGCTTGCTTAACGTTGGCTTTAGTAAATCTAACAACCGAAATATCGACACAATTTAAAGATTTTGCTTTTAGCATTGGAAGGCTTTGGATGCCAGGGGCAGAAGGTATTGGCCCCTATTCTGGAAAAGAAACGATTTCTTTTCTCGTTTGGATTTTAAGTTGGCTTGTGCTTTCTAGATTATTTAAAAAACGATCACGATCACCTTTAGTTGTGATATCTATTTTTTTGGTGGGCATAGGGGTTGCAACAACATTGCTGTGGCCTCCAGTTTTTAATTTTATTGTCCATCATTTTTTTAATAATTCTTGAAAGAGCGCTCGTCGTTTACTCCATACTTCTTCAGCTTCATCTTGTACGATTTTTGCAATTCCTCGACCTAAAAGCCCAAAAGAAACGAAATCTCCTACTTTTTTTGCAGCATTGATAGCCCCATGTCGTGATTCTTGGGTTTGCCCGTCAAAAAGATTCCAGGAAAGAAATTGAAATGTGTCGTTACCCAGCTGATGATAAACATCGATGGTGATTTCATAATGAATGGGATGATAAGTTTTCCCCTCTTTCTCTACTTTTTGTATTCGTAAAGCATCACCAAAATCTCTAACGTGTTGGTTAAGACTTATATAGGTATTATTCTTTTTATAAAACAAGAGACGTACTCGATCTTTTGTATGATAGGCATGGTCACTTTTAAAGTGTTTTTCAAGAGTAAATTCGTAACCATTATTAATCTTGAGTAAATCAGTTACATAAGACCTAAGCCCAGCACCACTTTCAACAAAAAGATTTCGAGGATGACGACCGGTTGATATTTGTGCATAGAGCTGGATAGCCTCTTGCGCCCGTCCCTTAAATGTATCTGAAATTTCAGCTTTAAAGAGCTTTTCCTCGAAGGAAACATTCACATCATTTTCTTCAGGTTCAGGTAGATTGTTAAGAGCTTCTTGAATCTCTTTTAAGAAATTAATTTTAACTTTTCGCTTATCTTCATTTTTTTCGCGAGTAAGATTTTTTTGGTGGCTCTGTATGTAGGTTAGAAACTCTGAATAAGGGAGAAATTCAGAAGAAATTGAAGCTGCAAG
This sequence comes from Deltaproteobacteria bacterium, assembly GCA_016182335.1. Classification (GTDB taxonomy): domain Bacteria; phylum Bdellovibrionota; class JACOXK01; order JACOXK01; family JACOXK01; genus JACOXK01. The sequence continues at coordinate 10,385 of JACOXK010000012.1, forward strand.
CTTAGGCTCTGTCATTCCGAGTGTTTCGAGGGATCGATATTTTTCTTCTTTTTTAGGTTCTGTGTTCTGATTTTTCGGTTTCAAGCCTTTATCACAAGCTAGCGGAGCACACACGATAAATGCAAACATAATTAAATAGTTTATTTTCATTAAAAACCTCTAACTTAATGTATCGGTCTGGACAAGCTTTTTCTAAAGCTACGTTTGGCCCTGTCAATCAGCATTAAAAATTGATTGCAGAGAATCAGTTTTACATGTAAAATTGATCATCATGGATCAATTTCGCACAGTTCAACATTACTGGACTTCTCAGGACTGGTTGGGCAAACGCATGCTTTTTCTCTCGGGACCAAGACAGGTAGGAAAAACAACCCTTGTGAAAGATAAGCTATGCCGAATACGGGAAAATTACTTTAATTGGGACTCTCCTCAAGTTCGCTCTTCTTATAGAAAAGATTCTAGTTTCTTTGTACATGATAATCTTAAATCTGGTGACTGGGTCTGTTTTGATGAAATTCACAAGCGCCCTCGGTGGAAGGATATTCTCAAGGGAGTCTACGATGTTTACAATGACCGATGTCGCTTTGTCATTACAGGCAGTGCACGACTCGAAGTGTTTAGAAAAAGTGGAGATTCTCTTGTGGGTAGATATTTTTTAACACACCTCTTCCCACTCAATTTTGGAGATTTTAAAAAAAATGATTTCAAGCTCTTCAATACATCGCAAGAGCTTCTATCCGATGCATTGGATCAAAAAGACTCACATGAAATTCAACAAACTCTTCTTAATTTAGGAGGTTTTCCAGAACCCTTTTTTTCTGGACGAGAACAGTTTTGGAAGCGATGGCATTTGCAGCACGAAGACTTAATTCTTCGAGAAGACTTAAGAGATTTAACACGCATTCAAGAAATGGATAAAATAGCTGCTCTTCTTGATTGTTTACGACCTTCCATTGGAGGAACAACCAGCAATCTCTCTCTTGGAGAGGATTTAGAAGCTTCCCACACAACAATCAAGCGCTGGCTTGAAGAGCTTAGCAAAGTTTCCCTCATCTTTAAGGTTCCTGCCTATTCCAAGAATCTTCGAAGAGTATACCGTAAGGAAGCCAAGTGGTATTTTGTAGATTGGCGCGCAGTCGAAAAAAATCGATTTGAGAACTATGTTGCGGCTACTTTGGATCGAGCGGCAACTTTGCTTACAGATCGTTATGGTGAGAGGTTTTCTCTTTTTTTTATTCGAACCCATCAGGGAGATGAAGTTGATTTTGTCCTTACAAAAAATAATAGGCCTTATCTACTTATCGAGGCAAAAGAAGGAAAGCCCGAACCAAGTTTGGCATGTTACACATTTTGTCAAAAGCTCAATATTCCTTGCGTTGTCGTAAGCTCTCAACCTGGATGGTCTAAAATTCTCAATCAAAATTCACAGCATCCTATGATGGCTCTTCTCTCCTTCAACAAACTGGCGCAAGTTCTTCCCTGATCAGTTGCTTTGTATCCCTGTGCCAACTAGGATCTCATTCTTATGGGCTCCCAAGATATTTTCTTCATGTTTCAGGCCGTCAATGAAGCTCGCAAGGCGCAACGGCTTGGGGAGGTACCCATTGGTGCTGTCCTTGTTCATCAGGGGCAGGTCCTTACAAGACAGCATAACCAAAAGGAAAAAACACAGGATCCAACCTCCCATGCTGAAATTTTATGTCTTAGAGAAGCTTCTAGTAAACTAGGAAGTTGGAGGCTCGTGGAGGCAACACTCTATGTGACCGTTGAGCCTTGTGTCATGTGCGTTGGGGCTCTTCTTCAGGCACGAGTGGGGCGTGTTGTGTTTGGATGCCTGGAGCCTAAAATGGGTGGTTTACGTTCAGTGTATTCCTTGAATGATGATCATCGTTTGCACCATCAATTTATAATAGAAGAAGGTCTTCTTGAAGATCAGTGCCAAAGCCTCATGCAAAATTTTTTCAAACTGAAGCGTCAACAATCATGTGTCATAGAAAAGTTTAAATCTACCTTGCCTTGACTCCGTTTAAGAAGTGCTCATAGTTAAAGGTATATGAAACTTGAAAAATCAACTTTTGAAGATCAAAATCCTGAAGAAAAGCACCTATTTCTTAGAAAGTTTACAATTGATCTGACGGAATTAGCATCGCGCGGAAAGCTTGACCCCGTTATTGGGCGGGACGAAGAAATCCGACGTGTCATACAAGTGTTATCCAGAAAGACAAAAAATAATCCTGTATTGATCGGAGAGCCAGGCGTTGGAAAAACAGCGATTGTGGAAGGTTTAGCACAAAGAATTGTGAATAAGGATATTCCAGAAACTTTGAGGGATAAAAAACTTCTGTCTCTGGATTTAGGCTCACTTATTGCTGGCGCAAAATTTCGGGGAGAGTTTGAGGAACGTGTCAAAGCAGTGCTTAAAGAAATAAGTAGCTCGAGTGGTCAAGTCATCCTATTTATTGATGAACTTCATAATCTTGTTGGAGCTGGCAGAACAGAGGGTGCCATGGATTGCTCCAATATGTTAAAGCCAGCTTTATCTCGTGGTGAGCTGCGTTGTGTGGGTGCCACAACGCTTGATGAATATGGAAAATATATTGAAAAAGATGCGGCTTTAGAGCGTCGTTTTCAACAGGTTTTTGTTGGAGAGCCTTCAGTGGCAGATACTGTTTCAATTTTAAGAGGCCTCTCACCTCGGTACGAAGCTTTTCACGGTGTGAAAATTCAAGATGAGGCCCTTGTTCAAGCGGCAACCCTCTCGCACCGTTATATTGCTAGTAGGTTTTTGCCTGATAAGGCCATTGATTTAGTTGATGAAGCTGCTGCTAAACTTCGAATTGAAATCGATAGCATGCCCACTGAAATTGACACGATTGATCGAAAGATTCGTCAATTAGAAATTGAGCTTACAGCTCTTAAAAAAGAAAAAGATAAGCAATCGCAAGAACGTCAAGAAAAAGTTCAAAAGCAAATGAATGACCTCAAAGATGAAAGCCAGAAATTAAAGGTGCACTGGATACAGGAAAAAAATGTAATTGATTCGATTCGAAATTTTAAACAAAGCTTAGAAGATTTAAAATCACAGGCCCAGAAGGCTGAAAGAGAAGGAAATTTAGATAAAGCTGCGGAACTTAAATATGGAACAATTCTAGAACTACAAAAAAAACTAGAAGGGGAGAACAAGAAGCTTCAGAGCGTTCAGAAAAAATCCAAAATGCTCAAAGAAGAAGTTGAAGCAGATGATGTTGCAGAAATTGTTGCAAAATGGACTGGTATTCCAGTGTCTCGAATGATGGAGAGTGAAAAAGAAAAACTTTTGAAAATGGAAGAAAGGCTTACAAAGCAGGTTGTTGGACAAGATAAAGCGCTTAGTGCTCTTTCTCATGCCATTCGTCGCAGTAGAGCAGGGTTACAAGATTTAAACCGACCGATTGGTTCTTTTATTTTCTTAGGCCCTACGGGTGTGGGTAAGACAGAAACAGTAAAAGCGTTAGCCCAATTTCTTTTTGATACAGATGAAGCAGTTATTCGAATTGATATGTCCGAATACATGGAAAAACATTCTGTAGCACGCCTTATAGGCGCCCCTCCAGGTTATGTCGGTTACGAAGAAGGAGGGCAACTTACGGAAGCTGTTCGAAGAAGACCGTACGCCGTTGTGCTTTTTGACGAGATAGAAAAGGCGCATCAAGATGTATTCGATATATTATTACAGATTTTAGACGAAGGGCGTTTAACTGATGGGCAAGGTCGAACAGTTGATTTTCGAAACTCTGTTCTTATTATGACGAGCAATATTGGTAGCCAGCATCTTATGGAGGCTATTCACGGTGTGACCCCGAAGATCGAGCAACAGGTTTTAGGGACTTTGCAACAACATTTTCGACCAGAGTTTCTTAATAGAATTGATGAGCTCATTATATTTAATTCGTTAAATCTGGAGCAGATTAAATCCATTTTGAATATTCAGCTTCTGCGCGTTGAACAATTGCTTTCTGATAAAGGACTTAAAATTCGATTAGACGAAAAAGCCAAGGAGCATTTGGCGCAGGCTGGTTATGACCCACTTTATGGCGCTCGTCCATTGAAACGTGTTATGCAAAAAGAGTTGCAAAATCCCTTAGCTCAAAAAATTCTTGAGGGTGGCCTCAAAGAGGGTCAGACGATCAACATTACTTTCGACCCTAAGGCTCAAGTTTTGGTTTTTAAGTAATGATCAACTCTCCTTCCATGATGGAAGGGAACTTGAACTGGTGGGTGAACTTAAGTTCATTTTGCACTAAGAATCATGCAGTGAATTGGAAGATGCTTTTGAAAAAAAGAAAAATCTTTATCTGTTGTTAAAATTTGAGCTTCGTATCTTATAGATAATGCACATAGCAAATAATCTGTATTAGATCCCTGAATTCCATAAGATCTACATAAGTTAAAAAATCGTGCTGTTTGCTCATAATCTGAAGTTATTATGGGATGATCCGGAAAAGAACTTAATGCTCGCTTTAATCTTTGAAATTGTAGTTCATCTTTCACCCCCGAAAGAATTTCCTGACGAATGGGTCCCACCATTAAAACTTGTTGTGCCTCAATTATTTCTTTCAAAGTTTTCATAACAATAGAATTGGCTTGAGAATTTTTTCTGAAAACTTGAGACCAAATACAAGTATCAACAATGATCATTATTTCTTTCGCTGTTGCTTATAGTTGTAAGTCGAATCATACTTAATAGACTGAAAAAGTTTGAAAATGTCTTTTTGCTTTCTCTTCTGAATGTATTCTTTTAGTGCAGCTGTAACAGCTTCTTTTTTACTGGCATGCTTACCTATTTCTTTAGCAGTTTCAATTAATTTATCATCAAGAGCTAAATTAGTTGCCATAACATCTCCTTTTTTCGTTGTTATTTAATGCAATTTTATCACACATTCCATTACACATCAACGAGTGATTTTCTGACGATAAAATATTAATTTCTATTTTAGATTCTCTATTGGGTTGCAGAGATTTCTGAGACGTTGTATACAACGCACATGCTCACAATAGTTTCTTGGAATGTTAATGGTCTGCGAGCGTGTGCTGGCAAAGGGTTTTTAAATTGGATTCAAAACTTCAAGCCTGATATTTTATGTTTGCAGGAAATCAAAGCTCATCCTGGCCAATTAACACCCGAGCTTCGAAGCATTCCAGGCTATAAAGCTTATTTTCATCCAGCACAAAAAAAAGGTTATTCAGGGGTAGCTATTTACTCAAAATTAAATCCAAAAGCTGTTAAAGAAGGCATAGGCATTGAAAAATTTGATGTTGAAGGTAGAGCACTCATTGCTGAATTTGATGATTTTATTCTCATCAACACTTATTTCCCCAACGGTCAGCGCGATTTAGGACGAATTCCCTATAAGTTAGAGTTTTCGAACCAACTCATTGAACATTGCAAAAAGCTTCAAAAAACTAACAACCGTGAAATTCTTATTTGTGGTGACTATAACGTTGCTCACAAAGAAATTGACATTAAAAATCCTAAGGCCAATGAAAACAATTCTGGATTTACAAAGCCAGAGCGCGAATGGATGGACCACTTTTTATCTTTAGGTTGGACCGACACCTTTCGCCATTTTAATAAAGAGCCAGATCATTATACGTGGTGGAGTTATCGCCCTGGGGTACGCGAAAAAAATATTGGATGGAGAATTGATTATCATTGTGTAACCGCAGAGCTTATGGAAAATGTTCTAAAATCGGAAATTTTACCGGGAGTGATGGGCTCAGACCATTGCCCTATTGTGATAACGCTTAAATCTAAATCATGAATCAATTCTTTATTCCACTTTCAACAATTGCATTATTATTACTCTCGAATATTTTTATGACTTTTGCATGGTATGGCCATTTAAAATTCACTGAAAAACCTTTATATGCTGTCATTTTAATTAGTTGGTTAATTGCAGGATTAGAATATTGCTTTCAGGTCCCAGCGAATCGAATTGGATATGGTTATTTTTCTGCCGTTCAGCTTAAAACCATTCAGGAAGTTATTACTCTTCTGGTTTTCATAGTTTTTTCTATTTTCTATTTGAATGAGTCCATTCAATGGAATCACCTCATCGGTTTTGTTTTTCTAATTCTAGCTGTTTTTTTTATTTTTAAGACTTAAGAAACCTGTGCAGTTTAGTGTTTTATTTCGACCCGCATTTCAGTCATAGTCTCAATGTTTTGGGCAAGAATAATTTGAATCTTCGATTTCAGATGTGGTAGCGATCTTGAAAAAATCAAAGAGCCAAGAATACATAATATACCCCCGATCGTGAGCGTTGTAGTAACGCCCATGTGTTTTGCAAGGGTTCCAGCAATTAAGCTTCCAATCGGCATTGTTCCCATAAAAGCCATCGTAAAAAAACTCATGACGCGTCCTCTCATGGGCTCGTCTGAAATAGTCTGTAATAGAGTGTTGCACGATGCCATGTGAACGACCATCGAGAATCCGGTCAGGGTACAAGAAAGTAGAGAAAAAATGAGAATTGAAGAATGCCCAAGACTGATGAGTCCAATTCCCAAAAGAATCCCGGAAATAAGGACTAGATTATCCAGTCCTTTCAATGAGACTTTTCCAGCTAAGTAAAGGGCGCCAATAAAGGCTCCCAGACCAGACATAGCCATGAGAAAACCTAATGTTTTAGGGCCTCCATGCATGAGTTCCCGAGCAATGACAGGCATAAGAACTTGATAGGGCATTCCAACAAGACCTAGCAAAGAAAATAGCAAAAGTATGGAACGGATAGAAATATGAGAAAAAGTGTAATGGAAGCCCTTTTTTAAATCGTACAATACATTATTGGTTGGAATGTGAGATTTTTTTTGTGTCAATTGCAATACTTTTAGAGATGTCAGAGGAAAGATAAAGCTTATGGCATTAATAAGAAAGCAAGGTCCTTCACCAAAGGCGGCAATAATTATGCCAGCAAGTGATGGACCGGCGAATCTGGCTAAGTTAACAATCGAAGAGTTTAAGGCTATAGCATTGGATAAATCCTCACGCCGCCCGATGAGGTCCGCTGTGAAAGTTTGTCGAACAGGAATATCAAAAGAATAAATAAACCCTAAAAAGGAACTTAGAAGCAGAATGTGCCAAATCTCAATCGTGCCTTTCAGCACAAGGAAGGAAAGTAAAAGTGCTTGAAGTAGGGCTAAAGACTGGGTGATAATGATAGTTCGTTTTCTATCGTACCTGTCGGCTATGACACCGGCAAAAGATGCCAGCAAGAAAGTAGAAATGTTACCCACAAAACCAACAAGCCCAAGCATAAATGAAGATTGAGTAAGCCGATAGACAAGCCAGCTCATGGCGGCACTTTGCATCCATGTGCCTACAAGCGAGATGCCATGTCCTGTCATGTAGATTCGATAATTCTTATGATGAAATGCTCGAAAGTGAGTGATGTTTTTAAGCGATCTCATAAGAATAATATAAATGAATTCTTTACAACTTCAAACAGAGTGATATTGAGCTTTATAGTAGACATATAAAGGGGCCGTATGCGCAAACGAATATCTGTTTTTCTTTCAATTTTTTTCATAAGAGCTTGAGTATTCAAGTGAGATTTTTTAAAAAAATAGATCAAACTACAGTTCCAAATACAAGATTTGAAACTGTAGAGGGTGCGTGCGTTCAACTAAAACAGTTTTTTGGAAAACCCACGTTATTGATCTTTTTAAGACATTTGATGTGACTCATCTGTCAGGAGCACCTCGTGCAGGTGCAGAAAAATTTCCAAAGATTTGAAAAACATGGAGTGCAGGTTTTAGTTGTTTCCTTTTCGAAGAGAGAGCTCTTTGAACCTTTTGCTAAAGATCACGCGCACTCGCACTTTACATTTCTGCGTGATCCGGAATGCAAAGCCTATAAAGCCTTTGGCTTAAGAAGAGCCAAAATAACAGAAATGCTTAAGCCCACTGTCGCCATAAAATATTTTTCTCTGATTCTTAAAGGTGGAAAGGTCAAGAAAACTCAGGAAGATGTTTATCAATTAGGGGGAGATTTCATATTAGATCCACAAGGAAAAGTTATTTTTTCTTATCCTAGCCAACATCCTGACGATCGACCTTCTATACAAGAGCTACTTTCAGTACTTGATCAATAAGAGATTTTTGATTATAAACCCCGCTTATGGAAAAAGAGCCTATCACACCTGAGGGCTATAGACGCCTCAGGGAAGAAATTAAAAAAATTAAATCTTTAGACCGGCCAGCCGTTATAGTTGCTATTGCAGAGGCTCGTGCACATGGCGATTTAAAAGAAAATGCAGAGTATCATGCTGCTAAAGAAAAGCAGGGTTTGCTCGAGGCAAAACTTCGTGATCTTGAGCATCTTTTGGCAACTGCAGAAATTATCGACTACAGGAATAATGCGTGTGAAAAGGTAACTTTTGGAAGCACCGTTTTGATAGAAAACTTGGATACGGGCGAAGAAAAAAAATATCAAATTGTTGGTAAGTTTGAGTTGAATTTGAAAGAGAATAAAATTCCTATTAGCTCCCCTCTGGCGAAAAGCTTGATTGGAAAACAAAAGGGCGAAGAGATTTCTTTGAATGCACCCAAGGGCGTGCAAACTTTCTCCATTGTCTCAATAGATTATATTTAGTCCAAAAGCAGCATCAGCTGACCTGTATAGTTCTATTTAATTGAAATCTTCCTTAAACTATGATTGTGTTTCCTCATCAATGAAAATTGTCGTCCCTAAAGAAACACGAGCAGGTGAGAATCGAGTTGCTCTCGTTCCTGAATCATGCAAAAAATTAATACAAGCAGGATATGAAATTTCTATAGAAAAAGGCGCTGGGCAGAGCGCTTATTATCTTGATCAAACTTACCATGAAGTAGGCTGCACAATAGAAGACGATCCATCGTTGATGATGGGCTCTGCAGATGTAGTACTTAAGGTTCATCCCCCTGCAATGGATGCTGGCCGTAACGAGGTTGAATGGATGCGCCCAGGAACAGTGCTGATCGCCTCGCTTATGCCGCTTCGGAATATAGATGTTATGCGCAGGCTTTCTAATCGAAAGATAACCGCCTTTTCTACAGACGCTATACCGCGAACTACGCGTGCTCAATCCATGGACACTCTTTCATCAATGGCAAATATCATTGGGTATAAAGGCGCACTCATCGCTTCCGTAGAACTTAGTAAGTACTTTCCTATGTTTATGACTGCTGCGGGTACTGTTTTTCCTGCAAAGGTTTTTGTCATTGGGGCCGCAGTGAGTGGTTTGCAAGCCATTGCCACTGCTAGACGTTTGGGGGCAAACGTTACGGCAACTGATGTGAGACCAGAGGTCAAAGAACAGATTGAAAGCTTAGGCGCCAAATACGTTGGAATTGAACTTAAAGAAAGTGTGTCTACTGGAACTTCGTCAACAAGAGCTTTTGGCTGATCAATGTGCTGTTGTGGATGTCGTGATTACGACCGCACTCGTTGGGGGCATTTTTGCCCCAAAACTTATTACCGAGTCTATGGTGAAAAAAATGCGTCCTGGGTCTATTATTGTGGATCTTGGGGCTGACGGGGGTGGAAATTGTGAGCTATCTAGGCCAGGTGAGACTGTCATTTCAAATAGAGTAAAAATTATTGCTCCATTGAATCTTCCAGCCACCATGCCTGTACATGCTAGCTTATTGTTTTCGCGCAACCTCACTGCATTTATGCAGGCGTTTACAAAGGATAATGCATTTCAGATAGATCTCTCTGACGATATTCAAAAGGGTTCTATTATTACCCACAAGGGTGAAATATTGAACCAGAGAATACAAGAGGCTTTTCAGGCGCCAGGCGTATAGTTTATAAGGAGAAAAATGAATATGCATGAAGTGATGCAGTCCATGGATTACTGGTCGATGTTATTTGTTTTTGTTTTGTCTACTTTTATTGGTATTGGTGTTATTGGTCGTGTTTCACGATTACTCCACACCCCACTGATGTCCATTACAAACGCTATCTCAGCCATTGCTGTTGTGGGCTCAATTATCGTTACAGGTTCAGAACATCCACTTCCCATACGTGTTCTTGGAGCGATTGCTCTCTTTGCCTCGACGACAAACATTGTCAGTGGTTTTTTAATTACAGACCGAATGCTTAAGATGTTTAAAGGAGATAGGAAAAATAAATGAACAGTATGGTTACCCAATTTTCCTATGTGTTAGCAACGGCCCTCTTTATTTTTTCTTTGCACTGGATGAACGACCCTAAAAGTGCTCGCCGGGGGGTTTTCTCTGGTGTGGCCGCTATGGTGATTGCGATCATAGCAACATGGGCACAGCCGGCGATCATTATTCATCATGAATGGATTGTGATTGCTATTGTTTTGGGTTTTATGGTGGGAGTCCCTCTTTCGCGTGTTCCTTTGACTGCCGTTCCTCAGCGAACTGCTCTTTCACATGCTTTTGGTGGTCTTGCAGCAGGGCTTGTGGGTACAGCTGAATATTTTTTGTGGTTAAGTGACGCTCAAGAGAATCTAACAACTTTTCGAATGACCGCCATTATTGCTGAGATCGTTCTTGGTTATCTGACTTTTACCGGAAGTATTATGGCAGCTGGAAAACTTCAAGGAATTAAGTGGATTCCACAACGTCCCGTGACCTATCCAATGCAAAATGTGACAAACATTGGATTGCTTTTATTGGTTTTAACTCTGGGCATCGTATTGGTGATGAATCCAGTGAATGCTTGGTCTTCTACAGTATTTTTGGCAATTATCGTTTTAGCTTTATTGTTTGGTGTATTGTTTATTATTCCAATTGGTGGGGCAGACATGCCTACGGTTATTTCTATTTTAAATGCTTACGCGGGGCTTTCAGCTGTAGCGATGGGTTTTGTATTGGATAATAAACTATTGATTACAGCAGGTGCGCTTGATGGATCGAGTGGTTTAATTTTGTCCATCATTATGTGCAAGGCCATGAATCGTTCATTTGTAAATGTGCTTTTTGGTGCATTCGGTCAGGTGCAAGAGACGCAAGAAACAGAGGGAGAGCATAAAGTTTATAAATCTGAAACACCAGAAGGGGCTGCGCAAATTCTTGAACAAGCCAATCTGGTTGTCATTATTCCAGGCTATGGCATGGCTGTATCACAAGCTCAACATAAAGTACGTGACCTTTATGAGCAGCTTAAAAAGCGAGGCATTACGGTAAAATTTGCAATTCATCCTGTTGCAGGCAGAATGCCAGGGCATATGAATGTATTACTTGCAGAGGCAGACATTCCTTATACCGACTTAGTAGAGATGGACGAGATCAATCCAGACATGCCTCAATGCGATGTGGCTTTGGTTTTGGGTGCCAACGATGTTGTGAATCCGGCGGCGAGGTACAGCAAATCTTCTCCTATCTATGGCATGCCCATTATTGATGCTGATAAAGCCAAGACCGTTTTTGCAGTTAAGCGTAGTAAGAATCCGGGATTTGCTGGTATCGAAAATGAATTATATTTTTCAGATAAGACATGGATGCTTTTTGGCGATGCCAAAGCTGTTTTGAACGAGCTTGTTAAACACCTATCAAGTGACAACGGTATGTAATAAGCGGTTTTTTTTATCTCTTCCGCTACTTATTCTTTTTTTGTATTTTTGCTGCTGAACTTTTCGCCTATTTTCCAAACCCCTTTTTCTCGGAAAGCTGGAATGTTTTGACGATGAGCTGCATTTAATACGGCTGGGGCAGATTTTTTGTGTTTTTTTGTATAATCAGAAAGAGTCATAATATTTTCACCATTTAAATAAGTAATTCTTTTGTGCAGTGATTCCATGAGAGCTAATGCCACAACTTTTTCCATCGTTTGAGTTTTTTTAGAATTTCTATAATCGTTAAAAGCCTTATAATATTCTTTTTTTTCTTTATTGCGAACAATGAGTACTGGAAATCCTAGACGAAGAAGTTGGTAATTCATAAGCACGCGTCCAATACGACCATTGCCATCATTGAAAGGATGAATGGTTTCGAAATCTAAGTGAAATAGAGCAATTTTGTCTACAAAATAAGATGACAAGTCACTTGAATAAGAAATTAAAATATTTTCTATCATGTGCTCCACATGTTCTGGTGCTGGAGCAATATGCGTTCCCACCCGGACATATTCCCCTTTGGCACGAAAACGTCCCGCAAGACTATCATCAATCCCACCGATAAGCATTTGGTGTAGAAATAAAATGACTTCCCTAGACAAATCTGCTTCTTGAACTTTACTACGAATATAACCCATGACACGGGCAAGATTTTTTGCCTCAAAAACTTCTCTAAGAGAAACGTTCCTTACTACTTCCATTTCAAGCAAAATCTTTTCAGTTTCTTTAAGCGTCAGAGTTGAATTTTCAATCGCGTTTGAGTTATAAACACTTTCTGGAATTTCTGCCTCATCGATCATAGCCAATAAAGAGTCTTTTCCTTTACCTTTACGCAGTTTGTCATATTCTAACTTTAAGGTTTGGATTCTTTTTTT
>JACOXK010000029.1 GCA_016182335.1 Deltaproteobacteria bacterium
TTCGATATTTTCTCACCCAAACTTCATTCGCCCCTTATGTTGCGTTGGGACTAGCTCGGTGGAGTCAGACAGGAAGTCCAGAAAAATTAAATAGCACATGGAGCTTTGCCAAAGATTCTGGTCTTGTTTTCAGCGATGGTAACATCAGAAAAAATGAAGTGTATTTACAATCTTCCTCGGTGGGAATTCACTATCTTTCAGAATATGGATTTTCAGCTACCCTTGAGTTTACTGGACTGTTTTCTTATGAAACGAATACATTTATTCCCTGGGGTGGGTTATCGTTGGGATGGTATTTTTAAATATTCTGATGCGGGTCCTGCCCGCCTTCACCCCCAATTTCGGCTTCGGGCCAGTAGGCCCTGCAGGCGCAAATTGGGGGGCCCCCTCCGGCAGTCACCCGCGTCGATATTTTTATTTTAGGGTGAGAAGTTTTGCTAAAAACTTAAAGAGTTTGTATTTTCTTTCAGAGTAAGGATACCACCACAGAGGCTTGAACCAACCACGATCTTCATTCACATGTTTAATATGAACTAACTCGTAAAACCCAAATTCACTGTGAACGCGGCCCATGCCACTCATTTTTCTCCCCCCCCAGGGTGTTTCTGATAATGCATGAGTGAAAGAACAATCATTGATTACAACTGTCCCTGCCTCCAAATCTTGTGCAAGGTGACGGGCCTTCTTTAAATTTCTAGACCACACACTGGCACAAAGCCCATACTGATTTTCATTAGCCAAGCGCACCGCTTCTTCTTCATCGTACACAACTTGAATGCATAAGAACGGCCCAAACGTTTCGTCCTGAATGATTTTCATGGAATCATTGGTGCCAAGAAGAACGGTAGGTTTCACAAAAGGCGGATGGAAACTAGTTTGCCCTTCCAATATTTTTGCTCCCTTAAAAATAGCATCCTGCATCTGAGATTCATAAATTTTAAATTGTGGGGGGTACGTAATAGCCCCCACATCGACATCGAAAGCAACGTCTTTGCCAACTCGTAGCTTTTTTGTTTTCTCAACTACTTTTTCAATAAAAGAATCTGCAATGTGGTGATGGACATAAACACGCTCAACTGATGCACAAGTTTGTCCGGCGTTCATAAAACAACCCCACACAGCGCCATTTGCCGCTCTTTCCACATCAGCATCAGAACACACAAGCATAGGGTCACATCCACCTAATTCTAAAACAACGGGTTTTAAGGTGTCCGCAGCTTGTTTTAAGATTTTTTTTCCCGTCGCAACACTTCCCGTAAAAATTATTTTATCAACATAAGGTGAATTAACTAATGCTTGCCCCACATCGCCTCCCCCCAAAGCCAGTTGAAAAACTCCACTGGGTAGCCCTGCTTCTTCAAAGAGTTTTGCAACTTTTTTCATAATGAGAGGGGTCACTTCAGAGGGTTTTACGATCACACAATTACCAGCCATCATGGCCATAATCGCCTCACCCAAAGGAATACTTAAAGGATAATTCCAAGGAGAGATGATGCCGACCGTACCCAATGGCTCGAAATAAAGATAACTTTTTTTATATTTCAAAAGAGCAAGTTTAATTTTTCTTTTTTTAAGAATCTTAGGTGCTTTTTTAACAGCCCAATTAATGAGTTGGATCACAGACAGAACTTCGGCTGTTAAGGCTTCAAAGCGAGGTTTTCCATTTTCGCTAGACATAAGCTTGCAGACATCGTCGATTTGAGAAGAGAATAAACGTTGAAATCGTTTGAGTTGCTTTCCTCTTTCTTTGAAAGACAAGGCACGCCATTGCGGCCAGGCTTTTTTAGCTTGTGCCGTAAGAAAATTAATATCAGGAGCAGTCATTGTGAAAAACCATGCCAAAACAAAATAGAGTTAGCAAATAAAATTGAGTGCTTTTTGTAAAATTTCAAATTTGACAGGAAGATTGACACCAAGCTCTCCGTCAATCTCTAGTTGGCATGACTCATCTGATTCAACAACAAGAGAACGACAAGTAAAAGTTTCAACTTCTTTTTCAGTGCTCAATGTTCCTTGATAAATTTTTGGAACTAAAAGAGCAATTTTCCATTTTGGAAGTTTTCCTAAAACAACAATGTGAAATAATCCATCATCTACTTTAGCTTGTTGCGCCCACTGCATTCCGCCGCCACTGGACTTTCCATTGGCGATAAAAATATTATAGGCTAGGTAAGATCTCTCCATTGTCTCATCATCCTTTTTTAATCGGAAAACAATGGGCTTCTCTTTTAAAAAAGTATATATGGATGAAGACATATAAGCTAAAGGGCCTAAATATTTTTTTGTTGAATTCATGTTTCGAAGTACTTTTGAGGAAAGGCCTGCACTTGAGATATTGATGAAGTAAGATTGCCACGGTCCTGCTGGGACTTGCAACAACAAAGAAGTAATTCTGCCCACATCGATTTTTTGAAAGTTGTTTTGCGCTAATACTTCTACAGTATTCTGGATCGACGTTGGGCTCGCAAGAAAATTTTTTTGGAAATCAACACCTGTTCCTAAAGGGAGCATGCCAAGAAGAGCGTCTTTGTTAATCAAAGAATCGTTTTCAAAAAAACCATTCGCAACTTGTGAAAGTGTCCCATCTCCACCTACCGAAATAATTTTTTGAAATCCATCTTTGAGAGCCTCTCTTGTTAATTCTGTGGCATGATCAGAGGCCTTCGTAAAATTAACTTCAAAATATGCGAATAAATCCTTAACAAGAGGCTCAATCCCTCCCCACAATTTTTTACACTTTCCACTTTGTGCTGCTGGGTTAACGATAAAGAGGGTTTTCATGAATAACTCACCTGGATCCCCGCTAGTTGTCCTCGTTTCACTCGGACTATATGCGGGGATGACATAATCCAACAAGAAAAATTAAGGGGTGATACGAACTCTGTCACGCGGGTAAAAACAGGCCTCTCGAATATTGCTTAAATTAAGAAGCTTCATCGTAAGCCTCTCTGCCCCAATAGCAAGCCCACCATGAGGAGGCATACCATATTTAAAAATCTCTAAATAATCTTTAAATTGGGAAGGATCCAATCCTCGCCCACGAATACTTTCTACAAGCATGTCGTAATTGTGAATTCTCTGCCCACCCGTTGTGATTTCAAGCCCATTAAAGAGTAAATCAAAGCTTCTTGTAAGCCCTTCTTTTTTTTCATGGGGCATAGCATACATGGGTCTTTTAGATTTTGGGTAATCATTGATGAAAACTAATGGTAGACCACCTTCTTTTGAGAAATGCTCGCACAGCAATTTTTCTCCTTCAGGATCAATATCTCCATATGATTCCTTATTAAATTTTTTCTTTAAAATTTCGCAGGCCTCTTGCAAAGAAATAATCGGGATCTCTTTAAACTGAGGAATCTTAACATTAAAATAAGAAAGTTCACTCTGGCAGCTTTCTTCGACACCCTTAAACATATAAGACAATAACCCCATCTCAAATCGCATGATATCTTCTTCGCTATCGATAAACCCCATCTCGTAGTCCAAACTATAATACTCATTAAGGTGTCGTGAGGTATTATGTTGTTCGGCACGATACACATGTGCAGTTTCAAAAACACGCTCAAATCCACCACCCACCAATTGCTGCTTATAAAACTGAGGACTCTGAGCCAAATATGTTTTTGTTTCAAAATATTTTACTGAAAATAGTTCACTGCCTCCCTCCGTACCCGTTGCAACAATTTTAGGTGTAAAAATTTCAGTAAAATCGTTGTTGATCAAATACTCTCGAAAGAGCTGAACAAGCTTATCTTGCACCTTAAAAATGGCTGCAATTTCTTGCTGCCTAAAACTCAAAGTTCTATTGTCCAGTATCGTTTCAAGACTTAAAGCACTGACGCTCAGGGGTTTATTCACTGCAATTGGCAGTTGAGGTTGAGCAGCGGAAACAACCGAGAGTTTGATTACCTGA
>JACOXK010000030.1 GCA_016182335.1 Deltaproteobacteria bacterium
ATTTGCCAGATAAGTGATGTTTACAGATGTCACTTCAGAGCGCCAGGCATTGTCCAGGTCATTACCCAGCGCTGGCAGTTTTTCTGTCAGACGAATAAGCAAGCAGACCCGCAGCGTCTGGTAGCTGCAAGGCGAAGGCCGTTGTGGGTCATCTATTTCAACTCCTAAAATCTGACTGAGAAATTGAATAAGTTCACCTCAAGCAGATGCGATTTTGAAGAATCTAAAAAGTGTCATTACCAACAACAACATGAACTTTTCGTGAGGTTTTTATTTTGAAAAAAATCTGACGACTCTCTTGCAACCAGACTTTGATGGCTCACCGAAAGCATTATGGAGATATTCTGCTCAGAAGCAAAAGATTCAAAAGTAACTCAAATTTCGGTATAGGCGCGGGCAGGATTGAACTGCCGACCTCTACGGTGTCAATGGCATCTGTAGAAAAATAGGGCAAAATCGGCATATTAAATAAACTATTAAAATCACTGAATTATTCAATAGTAGCAATGGATTGAAAAAAAGAGTTCAGAAATCACATTATGATTTGTTGTGATGAATTATCATGTATTTTGAGGTGTTCTATCCCCAAATTATCCCCAAGAATTTTACTAAACACACCCAAAGTCTTAAGTTGGATATAAAAAGTAAATTTAATACTTGCACCCATAAAGTTATTTTGGGCGCAAAAAATAAATTCTGATTAATTTACCAATCATACCCAATTGTATATGATGGGTGTGTATGGTAAAATATGAGAATGAATGAAAAGCTCAAAAAATTCATTAAGAATGAGCCGCTATTTTCGGTTGCTGAAGCCGAAAAAAATGGAATCCAAAGAAGTCTGCTTGCGTATTATTGCAAAAAAGGGGAAATTGAGAAGCTTGGACGAGGGCTTTACAAAGTCGCTGGTAAAGAGCTTGATATTCCAATTCAGTGGGAAGATCTTCTCTATGCTTATAAAAAGGTTCCAAACAGTACTGTGTGCCTTCTTTCTGCCCTTGCCATCTATAACATGACGGATGAATTTACTAAGAAGCATTGGCTTGCTATTGATCACTCAAGATATGCTGCAAAGAAACAGGGAATTAAGATAATACGTCTGAGAAACACAAAACTAGGAAAAACAAGTATGAATCTTGGAAAATATAAAATATCTATTTTCGATCGTGAGAGAACGGTGATTGATGCTTTTCGTTTTCTCTCGGTAGAGGTTGCTATCAAGGCCATACAAGCCTATTTTAAATCTGGAATGAGACCAGATTATCACAAGCTTTCTGATTATGCGCAAAAGCTCCATGTTGATATTGCTCCCTATGTTCTAACACTAACGACATGAAAAAAGCACTTGAACAATCTTTGAAGGCTAAAGTCGATCAAATCGCAAAGACTAGAAATCTTCCCTTTAATGATGTTTGGGACATGCTTGTGATGGAGCGGTTCCTTGCTCGTATTGCTCATTCTAATTTTAAAGCTGATTTTATTTTCAAGGGTGGATTTCTTTTAGCCCAATACATAGATCTCAATAGAAAAACACAAGATTTAGATTTTTTAATTAAAAATTTGAAAACTGATGCCAAGTCAATTGAGGCTGCTTTTCACAACATTTCTATGGCTGATCTGGCTGATGGATTTGAGTTTAAACAAGTTAAATCAGAAGTTTTATCTCAGGAGCATATGAAGTTTCCAGGGCTGAGAGTATCTATGCTCGTCTATCTTGGCAGCATGCGCTCTCACCTCACTATCGATATCGGCTATGGTGATATTGTGAGAGAAAAAGACTTTTCTTTTGGTGTTCTCGGTACTAAGAAAGGTCCTATTTTCGAGGATGCTATTTCTTTAAAAGTTTACCCTCCAGAGTCTATTTTTTCTGAAAAACTTGAGACCATTGTATTTAAGGGCGACCTTAATAGCAGAATGAAAGATTTTCATGATATTTTTCTTTTGATTAAGTCTCATCTATTGGAAAAAAACGGCCTCAAAAAGGTCATTGAGCAAACCTTTGAGAATCGCGGCACCCCTCTTAACAAGCTACCCATTCATTTCAATGAAAATAGCTTAGAGACGCTCAATGAACGGTGGGCTGCTCACTTGGAAGCTCTTGATGAAAAAGGTCAATTTCCAGAACATATTTCTCAAGTTTTAGATGTCATCAATGATTTCGTCTTGAAAATCATCAAATGAGGGTTTCCCATGGCATGCTTCTATGTCACTTAGATACCTTTTGAAATCAGGCCAAAACAAGTCCTCTGGCAGTATTTCTGGTAGAAATGTTCAGTCGTCAGACTGAACATTTCTATCCTGAGGCAAAGCCGAAGGATCTTATTGAACTGGGGAAAGAGCCCATCGATATTAAGATCGTATAGAGTGACCCTACCTGTGGACATAGAGCCCCAGTGTTACATTTTAGAATAGAATTGAGCAGATAGTAAAAGCTTAGCCTCCCTGTAAGCCAAGAATTAATTGCTGTTAACCTAAACTCGCAAAGGAGGCTAAGCTAATGAATGAGATTTCTAAATATCAAAGTTTTGAAATTATGAAAAGAGAAGTTGAGAACAGGGAGAAGAAAGCGTTATTTATCGGCATTGATGTCGCTAAAGATCAGCATGTTGCCTGTATGGGTGATAATTTCGGATACTGCGATGACAAAGTATTTTCTTTTTCCAATGATTCTAAAGGATATGAAGAGTTATTAAAAAGAGTTGGATTAAAAATATCTGATCATGATTATGTAATTTTTGGGGTTGAAGCAACGGGAGGATATGAAAAAGCTTTATCTGAATATCTTCATAATAAAAGTTATGGGGTTGTTCGAGTTCCAACAGTTTCTGTAAAGCGGGAGAGGGAACTGGCTACAGGATCTTGGCACAAAAGTGATAAGAGAGACACTCAAGCTATCACACGTATCATGCAACGAGGCGTGTTTCAGTATTATCGTTTTAGAGATGAGCATTGGGAAAATATTGATAATCTAAATTAAAAGTAAGGCGATGCACTTAGATCACCACCTAATTCCAAAGACCAAATGTTGCGTTGCTCGACTTAGTTAACGCAATAGCTGAAGCCAACTCCCACAATACATGAATGTAAACATTGACCATTATGCCATATATAGGGTATGCTATATATTATGAAGAAAACAACTGTATACCTTCAAGAAGATGAGCTCAAAGCTCTCAAAAAAAAGGCCTTTCTTATGAACAGACCTATCGCCGAACTCATTCGTTTGGGAGTTAAAATGGTGTGCCAGCCCTCTTCCGAAGAAGAAGCAAAAATGCTTCAATCACTTGAAAATATTAGAAGCAAGTTCCTGGATCTTTCGCAAAGCGATATTGAAGATTTGGCTCAAGAGGCCAAGAAGAGTGTCAGAAGTGGTAAGAAAAAGAGTCATCGTTGATACTAATATTGTTATAAGTGGACTTCTTTCATCTAAAGGTGCTTCGGCAAGAATTCTTGACTTATGGATTCGAGGCCAATTCATTGCAATTACAAGCAAAGATATTGAAAACGAATATGTTTCTGCTCTCCAATACCATCGCATCAAAAAAAGATTGGGAGAAAGCTTAAACGAGGCAGTTTCTCTCCTAAAACAACTCATTTCAAAGGGTGAGAGAATAAAAGTAAAATCGAAGCTGAAGATTTTCTCCGATCCAAAGGATGATATCTTTATTCAAACCGCTGTGGACGGCTCAGCTGATTCTATTGTTACTGGTGATCTTGTGATGTTAAAAGTTGTTTCCCATAATAATATTTTGATTATGTCTCCTAGTCAATTTATCTATGGGTTTGATGAATAACATCTATTCCCATTATTTTCAGTCAATAGAATTTTTGTTGAGTTCAATCTATTACACGCAGGAGATCCTTCGCTAACACTCAGGATGAAATCCCATTTAAATGCATGTCTTCGACATGC
>JACOXK010000031.1 GCA_016182335.1 Deltaproteobacteria bacterium
CCAATTTTTAAAGAGTCTGCAATCAACCCGCTAACATCAATCTTAGCCGCTTTATTCGCGATGGTATTCGTGGAAATTACCTTTATTCCCGCTTTTCTTAATTTGCTCAATGCATCATTGACGAAAATGCCATGCACACATATGCAATACACATTTTTTGCGCCTAATTTTTTCAATATTTTTGCAGCCTCCATGATCGTATGGCCGGTGCTTGCGATGTCGTCAACTATTACTGCAGATTTATTTTTCAAGTCAATAGGCTTATTTAACTTTACTTGAACGTGATATGGGGAATATCTTTTAAAGCAGTCCCCTGTTGCTTTAAGTGTTGTTGTAAATTTTCAAGACTCTCTAAATTAGATTCGAACCGAATAACTTGTGAGTCTGCGACAAAAACGACTCCGTCAGTGCCTTTTAAAATGAGTTTGCGACTGGCATCGTAGAAAGCCTGTCCAGGAACTGTATAAAGATGGAATCGAACGTGAAACCCGCGAATTTTTCCAACAGCAAGAGGTAGAAAATCAAAAAATAAAGTTCTTTCTGTTTGAGTGTCTAGAGAAATCATCGCACTTTTATTCAAGGTGCTCGTTTTTTGATAAATGTATTGTAAATTAGTTGTTTTTCCGGACAAACCAGGTCCGTAATAAACAATTTTGCAGTGGATTTCTTTTGTTTTATAATTGATGAAACTCATAGGGATAGTTAGAAATCAAACAAGCGATCAATTTCTTCATCCTTGATTTCCTCAAACATAAACTCTTGTCGATACGGTGACAAGTCTTGATTTTCAAGCTCAGGGATCAATTTCAAAATGTGGTTCTTGTAGACGTCACATTTAAAGCGAACTAAACCTGAATAAGTAGTAGATGAACATAGTATTAGAAGAATAAATCGATCATTGAGTTGATAAAAATAAATAGGATGATTCCCCTGAAATGAAAAGAAAAGAGAATCATTATCGGGCTTGTGATCCAAAAGAGCACTCATGTTTTTTTGTGCTGCAACAGCATTCGCAGCCAGTACACAAAAGTTCTTTGAGTTGCTCATCGGAAGCTCCCCACACGTTTCAAAAAGTTCACCCTCTGCGTTAATGAGTAACAGACAGTGAGAATCAGTTTCTTTTAAAACAGTTTTAAGAAGAGTACTTAGCATTCTTAAAGTTCAATTCTGTGAGTAATGGCCCGGCCCATAGTTACCTCATCAATATACTCTAAATCGCTACCCATGGGAATCCCCTGAGCTAAATGTGTTATTTTAATTCCACGAGGTTTTATTAATTTTGAAAGATAAAGAGCTGTCGTTTCGCCCTCCATGTTTGGATTTAAAGCCAAAATAACTTCTCGAATAGCCCCACGCTTAAGGCGCACAAGAAGTTCATCAATTTTAATTTTATTAGGGGTTATGCCATCCAATGGTGAAAGCCTTCCGTGAAGAATATGGTAGATTCCAGAAAATTTTCGAGATTTTTCTATAGCAACAAGATCTTGTGGGGTTTCAATGACACACAAAAGAGATTTATCTCGACTTGGATTTTTGCAAATGACGCAAAGGTTTGTTTCACTTAAAGAAAAACACTCCTCACAGAGTTTTAATTTTTCACGTAATGATAATAGGCTTGAACACAAGTTTTTTACGTAGGAGGGGTCTGTTTTTAAAATAAAAAAAACAAGCCTGGAGGCAGTTTTTTCTCCAACCCCTGGTAGTTTTGAAAGCTGTTGTATAGCGCGCTTGAAAACCTCTGGGGTCATGAAAGGCCTGGAATATTCAACCCACCCGTAAGAGACTTTATTTCTTCGCCAACAAGATCTTTAGATTTTTTCAAAGCTTCATTAACCGCAGCAATGATAAGATCTTTCAACATATCGGAATCTTGAGCTTGTAAAATTTCTGACTCAATTTTAAGCTCAACAAGTTCTTGTTTGCCATTCACGGTTGCTTGTACCATACCACCGCCACTTGTTGCCGAAACTTTCTTAAATCCAGCTTCTGATTGAAACTTTGCCATTTTTTCCTGAAGAATTCGAGCCTGTTTTAAAAAACCACCTGCATTTAATGGATTAATCATTGTGCCTATCCTCCTTATGTTTTATGAGATTTATCAATCGACTTAACTGTTTGTAACGTTCCATCAAAAATATTTTTGGCCTGTTGAACTACCTCATCTTGCAACATTTGTTGTTTTAAATCTTCCTGAGGGTGAAGAAATTTTTCGCTTTCTTGTGAAACCTGAACTTGAAATTGAATATTCTGCCCAAAATGCTCTAATGCCATCTTATTTAAATATTCTAAAGTTTTTGAATGTTCTAACTTTTCCACGCCTAAACCGTTGGCTTTTACGACCAGTAATACTTTGTTCTCTGATAGTTTCCAATGAGCGCCTTCAAGAAGGGTAGCTAGATAAGGCTGTTCCATTTTAATCACTCGAATAAAAGCAGCCGGGCTCCATAAAGTTTTAGACTCATTTTGATTTTTATGTGATACATGCTCAAGAAGTTTTGCAATTGATTCCACAGGGTACACTGACATTGCCTTCATCAGAACAAGTTCTAGGGCAAACTTTGGAAACGAACTAATAGCTACTTCTTGAGAACCTTTCAATAAAATTTGAAAGAGTTGAATAAGCTCTTCTCTTGAAAGCTGTTCAGCAATTTTTCCAAGAAACTGTATTTCTTCGGACGTCCTATAAGTCATAGTTTCCAAGAGAGAATTTTTGGAGCCCGAGGATTTAAGAATAAGAATGAGTCGTGCATACTCTAATAACTGTGTACAAAAAACTTTAAAGTCGTAACCCTGATCGAAGGCATCATGAACAAGTTTCAGACTTTGTTGCATATCCTTTTGTATAATAGCTTGAAGAGTTTTCTGAACAAGAGAGTGCGGGATGAGCCCCAGGGTGTGATTAACAACTTCTTCTGTAATGATATCGCCACTGTGCATTACAAGCTGATCCAATATGCTTAAAGCGTCACGCAAGCTCCCATCAGCGGCATGGCAGAGAGAAAGCAGTGCCTTTTTATCTATTTTAATAGACTCTTCACCACATACTTTTTCTAGATAAGACACCATAGAAGAAGGTCCAATTCTTTTAAAATCAAAGCGTTGGCAGCGAGAAAGAATGGTGTGGGGAATTTTGTGCGGTTCCGTTGTTGCCATAATAAATACAACATGTGCGGGAGGTTCTTCTAGAGTTTTCAGCAATGCATTAAAGGCATTTGTTGAAAGCATGTGGACTTCGTCAATAATATAAATTTTATATTTTCCCGTCGTTGGTTGATAGGAAACCGTTTCGCGTAATTCTCGAATAGAGTCTACACCTGTGTGAGAGGCTCCATCTATTTCTAAGACATCCATATTTGTCGTAGATTTTGCGTCACGACAACAAGGACACTGTCCACAGGGTGGTTCTGTATCAAGACAACGGATCATTGTTGCATAAATTCTTGCTATAGATGTTTTTCCAACGCCACGAGAACCAGTAAATAAATAAGCGTGGCCAATTTTTTTGTGTTTTACAGCGTTTAATAGAGTCTGTGTGATGTGCTCTTGACTACATACCTGTGCAAAACTTTGAGGGCGCCATTTTCGTGCAAGTACTTGGTAAGCCATATTACTCTGTCATTCCAGCACTTCGCAGTAGCTCTGTGTAAACTCCGGCTGGAATCTATTCCTTATAATATACGGTAGCCAGAAATCTCATATCGATAATCTAAACTCTTACTACCGCTGCTTCCTTCCGGACCTCACGGGATTTGAAGAATGAGATTACTACAAGCTCCAGCTACCAACTCAAAATTCCTAC
>JACOXK010000013.1 GCA_016182335.1 Deltaproteobacteria bacterium
AATACTAATATGACATTCATTTTTTTTTTATACTCTACACTTAAAGATTCCCTCTGAACCTGAATTTCCTTGATTGAATAATGGGTCAGTCGGGAGAACTCTCCTGGATGAGGTGTGAAAATGGGACAAAGATTGCCACACTCTACTTCACCCTTCTGGTTTTGAAGAGCTCGCAATGATAAGGCGGGTGTAACAGAGAGACAATTCAGAGCATCGGCGTCGACAACCAGTGGACTATGAAAATTTTCTAAAATAAATTTTGTAAGCTTCTGGGCTCTTCTTGAAGTTCCAAGGCCTGGACCAAGGGCAATAACAAGATTGTCACGGGATGCTTCTGCATTCCTGGCAATGACAGACGAAAGTTTGCGCTTCCAAAAGAAACCCAATTTTTCAAACATCACTTCTAACGGTACGTGGACAAGGTCCGAAAAACTATAAATTGTGGCAAGCCCACACCCTACCCTCAACGCTGCTAAAGCTGTCATTTCGATGGCCCCTTCTTTTTCACTGCTGCCACCAAGAGCGTAAACAGGTCTAAAACTTCCCTTATGAGAATCGTGCACTCTTTGAGGAATAAGCTTTTTTATTTGTTCCAGAGTTAACTTCACAGCTCAATATTAGATTGCCACGCGTTGCAAGGCAACCCTGTTAGAAATTATCGAAGTTTTAAAGCTAAGTCGTCAGCTATACGCAGAATCTCTTCTTCAAGTGTAAGACCCCATCCATCATTTCCGTATAACTGCTGGCACCTCTTCTCACTTTTATTTTTTAAATCTTCGATGATCTCTGGCGTCATCAAACGATATTTTGAATTTTTCTTATAATCTTTTAAAAAATTAGAAATTTCTTTGTTCATTGAAATAGGTACATGCTGTTTTAAAGCATAAGGTAAATCCGATTCCAAATAGGTAGCTCGATTCTGAAAAAAGGGGATAACAATATCTGGCACTACACCCTCTTTTTGAATATTCTTTCCATTCGGCAAAAAATAATAATTACCCGTGATGGTAGTGTTCACCAAAGAGTCATTCCACCAAGATAGGCCTATTTGAACTGTTTCAAGTATTTGCGTAGTACCCTTCCCTATTGTTTTACTATCTCCTATGACCAGGGCGCGTTGCAGAATTTGCGAAGAGCCCACCATACTCTCAGAAGCTGATGCCGTAAATGAATCTGTAACAATAACAAGCGGACCAGAATAAAATAGTTTGTTGTTGTCATCCAATAAAATTGAAAAGATTTCATTCAGAGCCGATATGAAACCACCAGGGTTGCCACGAATGTCTAGAATAACACAGTGAGCTCCTAAGACTTGTATCACGCCAAAAATATGATTTATTTTTTTCACAGAATCTGAATCAAAATGTTTAAGTTTTAGGTGATGTACTATATTTTGTGATGAAGTGATGACCGTCTCGACAGTAACTGATTTGTTGGGTTGCTGGTTTACATTAACCGTAGAAGTTGAATTAACAGGAGGTATTATTTCTGTCTGCTTTTCCATTTTAAGACTTTGAACTCTTTCAAAGGACTTCAACTCAGTAGCTTTTAACTTAACCGTAAAATATTTATTATTCTGCGAAGGTCGAATACAATGAAATGTAACTTCTTCATCCACATAGGCTTGCATCCACCGGCGTATCTGAACATTAAATCGGTTCTTAGTTAAAAGTGTTTTCTGAAAACCTCCATATTCTCTTGTCAAAGCTGTGACTCTATCACCCGCTTGAATTTTTCCACTGAGAGCTGCTGGGCTTTGATTCAATATTGAAGACACTTTTGGTATGTTTTCTGAAAAATCTAGGACAAGGCCAAAACCAACAGGTTGTACGTTGAAAGCCTTTGTTTCTTCTTCATCAAAGTACAGAGAAATTCGAGAGTGTGCGTCCAAAATGTTGCCTACCACAATGGCTGAAAGAAAGAAGAAATCGTCTTTTTCTAAGGCACGAAAACCTTCATACGGATATTGCAACCTGAATAATAAAGCTTTTCTGATTTGATCTTTGTTTTGATTTTTCAAGGAAGCTGTCTGATGAATGTATTTGAAGGAATTCATCATATATTTTTCCTGAGATTCTTTTGAGTCGAGAAAAAAAAGGTTTTTTAAGTCATCAAACTTGAAGCTAAGAAACTTACTATAATTTGCATTATAATTTAAAAAAAGTGCCACTTCCTCAGTGGAAAGTTCTGGAACCGCTGCAATTTTGGATTCTGAAAGAGAAAAAAAAGTTCGCCCCAAAACAAGTTGATTTGAAAACCTTTTTTCAATGAGAAGTTTGATATCCCACAAGCTTTGGCAATCGTTCTTTTCAAAAAAATCTTCAGTTTTATTATTTAAATATTGAATATCCTCTTCTAAAAAAGTTAAATGAGCATCCGGAACATAAGATCGAACTAAATTTGCAATAAATCTTTTCTGTAATTCTGAATTGGGAGTGTTAAAAAGAATATGTCTTTGATAAATTGCCTGAATAGTATTTTGCAAATTCGAACACGAAAAACTTCGGGCAGGTAATTTGAAAGAGACTATTGAGCAGAGAAGGCCTACTGCTAGAAAGAATGTTTTGAAAAAAGATCGATTATGAAACACAGGGGGTTCTTATAGCTGATACAAGCCTAAAATCAAGAAGATTTCTGTCATTATTTTTCTAAAATAACAATGGCTTGGCAGAAATCTTTTTCATATGAAACAGATACGTGGATGCTTGCAACTTTGAGAGAATTTAAATAATTCTCAAACAGACCCGACGTTGCCAGAGTAGGCGCCCCAGATGCCAATCTGGATACGCAAATTTGTGAAAACCACAATCCTTGAGAAAACCCAGTTCCGCATGCTTTAGCTAAAGCTTCTTTAATTGCAAAGCATGACGCTACAGTTCGAATCTTCTTAGATTGCCACGGCTGCAAAGCAGTCTCGCAATGACATCCGGATAAATAAGCTATTTCATCAGGATGGCATATTTTTTCGATAAATCTTTGAGGGTGTGAATGAAGCACGTTTTCAATTCTTTTTAAACTCACCAGATCTGTGCCAATACCCAAAATCATAGATGTGCTCTAAAGTAGATTGTCGCGATTTGTAAGAAGTTTTTTCATGTCACCGACAGCTTGTTTAATTCCGGTAAATAATGATCTGGCAATAATACTGTGACCAATATTATATTCATGAATAGAAATCTTATTTTCTTTGAATGCGGAAACTAAAGGACTGATATTGGAATAATCCAAGCCATGTCCGGCGTTGCATTGAAGGCCTAAGGAAATGGAAAATTGAGCAGAATGGAGTATGCGCTTTAGATTGCCACGCCCTACTACGCAAAGCTCGCAATGACAATCATGAAAGTGAGCAGTCATGAGTGAGCTATGGGCTTCACAATACGCTCCTGTATGGAGTTCGATAATTTGGCCTCCAGCTTCACGCACTAAACCGATACTCTCTTCATCCGGATCAATAAAAACGCTGACAGCAATATTTTTTGAATTAAAAACGCGCAAAGCTTCTTTGAGTTCATCAAAACGCTTTTTGACATAAAAACCTCCTTCTGTTGTCAGTTCCTCTCTCTTTTCAGGAACAAGACAAACTGTGGTGGGTTTTACATCACAAGCAATACGAATCATTTCTTCGGTGAGCGCCAT
This sequence comes from Deltaproteobacteria bacterium, assembly GCA_016182335.1. Lineage (GTDB taxonomy): Bacteria > Bdellovibrionota > JACOXK01 > JACOXK01 > JACOXK01 > JACOXK01. The sequence goes on from JACOXK010000013.1 coordinate 3,637, forward strand.
TTCTAGAGTGAGAGGAATGTCTAAATTCTTTTTTAATTGATAAACATCTTCATCCTGAATGTGGCGCCTGTCTTCGCGAAGATGACACACAATGGCATCAGCGCCTGCCAATTCGGCCAATTTCGCAGCAGAAATGGGATCAGGGTACAGTGTTCCACGAGCTTGTCGGATGGTAGCAATGTGATCAATATTGACGCCAAGTCTGGACATGAAGGAGTCGTATCATAAAAAAAAGAAGAAGAAAAATGACAAATATCAGGATGACAGGACACCGATGGATTTTTGAATGACGCTTGAGAGATGTGCTGCTGAGTCCTCAACTATCTTTTTGTTTTCACCCTCCACCATAACACGCGCCAGATTTTCAGTGCCTGAATAGCGAACAACAATGCGACCCCATGGACCGAGCTGGTCCTGACACGATTTAAGAGTTTCATTATAATGGGGAATGGCATTGAAGTCTTTTTTTTCACGAACCTCAAAACTTTTTAAAACCTGCGGAAACTTTTGTAAAAAAGAAATATTTTCTGAAAGTGTTTTTCCACTTTCTTTCACAATCATACAGAGCGACAGAGCAGATAAAAGACCATCCCCTGTTGGAAGAATATCGCTATGAATAATATGCCCCGAAGGTTCACCTCCTAAATTGTAACCGTCTTTGAGCATTTTCTCTAAAATATATCTATCTCCTACCTGCGTTCTTATCATAGAAATTCCAAGTTCCTTCAAAGACTTCTCAACCCCAAAATTGCACATGGAGGTAGAAACAACTGTATCTTTCTTTAATTTGTGAGCACGCTTAAGGAAAAGAGCCCACACTGCCAAAATATCAGCGCCATCAACGATGTTTCCCCTTTCATCGATACACATGATTCGATCACCATCTCCATCAAAAGCAAATCCAAAATCGGAAGCTGTTTTTAAAACTTCAGATTTCAAGTTTTCCAAATGGAGAGCCCCACAATTTTGATTGATATTTTCACCATCAGGTAAATTTCCTAATATGGAAAGCCTACCACCTAGGAATTTGAAAATGGCAGGTGCAACTTGATAAGTGGCCCCATGGGCACAATCAAGGACGATTTTATATTTTTTTAAATTGAGGTTTAAGAAGTTTTTTTTGAGAAAATCGATATACGCGCGGCTCCCTTTCCCTAGCCCTCTCCCACAAGGGGAGAGGGGAAGCCACTCACAATGACTAGTACGCAAAATTTCTTCAATTTTATTTTCCTCTTCATCGGTGAGCTTTAAACCGTTATGATTGAAAATTTTAATGCCGTTATCTTCATAAGGATTGTGGGAAGCTGAAATCATGGCGCCCGCATTAAAACCCTGTGCCCTCGTTAAATAACACAGTGCCGGCGTGGGTAAAACTCCTGCGTTATCAACCTCTGTCAGTGGATAACTTAAAATGCCCTGCGCAAAGGCCTTTCCCAGAACCTCCCCGGAACGCCTCGTATCTTGCCCCACTAATACCCGAATGTTGTCAGTACGATAAGTCCTATGAAAATAAGACGCACAACTGTGTCCTAGTTTGAAAAAAAAATCTTCCGTAATAGGCTCTATTCTGAATCTGCCTCGAATCCCATCAGTGCCAAAAAACTTCCCCATAAATTCTACTTTGGCGAAATAATGAAAGTTACTTTAACAGATTCTGGCGAAATACTGATAGGCTGATTCTGAGTATCTATTTTGATATAAATACTAGAATGATGCGTTCTAGAGGAAATATCGATGAGTTCTGTTCGTACTTCATCAATATGTTGAATAAGACTTTGAGAGCCCTGAATTCGAACAACTTTCGGTTCGATGATAGTGTGCACAGCTTGACCTTCGGGTGAAGTTCCGACTTTTTGTTCTCTGACGGGAACTGTCTTAAACCAAACGCTTTCTATCGTAAATTTATTGGTTTTCACTACAAGAAAGAGAGTCATTGTTACAATGATAGCAATAGCCTTGATAAGAATATTTTCTGAAAGCGATTTTTTTAGGTATTCAAATACGACACTGAAGTTTTTTTTCCAACTCATGTGAGCACTCCTTCCTCTTCTTCAGCATTCAAATTTTTAATTTTAAAAAGGTTGATGAGAAGCTTTCGTAAAGTTGCTGCATCAAGTCCCTGTCGCATTTTGCCTCCAACAACCAAAGATATCTCAGCTTCTTCTTCACTGACGACTAAAACAACAGCATCAGTCTCTTCCGTAAGTCCCAAAGCTGCTCTGTGTCTTGTTCCCAAAGTCTTTTTTATCGTAGGATCTACAGTTAGAGGCAGAAAACACCCTGCTGCTGTAATTCGGCCTTTTTGAAGAATGAGAGCACCATCATGAATGGGAGAATATGGAAGAAAAATACTGATGATAAGTTCTGAATTAACTTGTGAGTCGATCTTATGTCCTACTTCGATATAATTGGTAAGGCCCATCTGACGTTCGAGCACAATCAGAGCTCCTATCTTTTTTTGTGATAATGAAACACATGCTTTAACGATTTCATCAATAACTTGAGTTTCTTCGACAGAAGAAAGACCTGAAAAAAATGGGTTCCTACCGACATGGGTCAGGGCTCTGCGAATGTCGTCTTGAAACAGAATAATAAACACCAGAACAATGTGAATGATAAATTTGTCCAACACCCAGTTGAGCACTGAAAGCTCTAATTTTTTGGACACCAAGGCAGCAATAATAATAAAACCTATTCCGGTAAGCATCTGAACAGCGCGAGTTCCCTTGATAAGCAAAAGGATGCGGTAGATCAGATAAAACATAATGAAAAAGTCGATAGCATCCTGCCACCTAAAGTCTCTAAAAATATTACTTAAAAGATTAATAATATCAGTCATTAAAATCCTTTAACTGAGATAAAACTTTAAATGTTTGTGACGTTCCAGAAACATCATGAACTCTCACATATTCTATATCTTGAAAATACGCCCATGCACTGACTGCATGGGTAGCACAATCTCTTTCTGCAGGCGCAAGCCCAGTGAACTCCCCCAGAAAAGACTTTCGAGAAGCCCCTAGTAAAATAGAGCACCCAAGAGATTTAAATATTCTGATATTTTTTAAAATATTCCAATTGTCAGCCGTTGTTTTTCCAAAACCTAGCCCCGGATCCAGAATAATCTGATCGGGAGACAACCCAAGTGAAAGAAGCAATTGAATCTTCAATTTAAAAAAATCTGTGATTTCACAGAGGGTTGATGTCATACCTTTCATTGTTTGGGGTGTACCTTTCGAATGCATCAAAACAACTCTGGGCTGATGCTCTCGAATAACATCCAGCATATTAGAATCTGATAAACCAGAAACATCATTGAGAATTTTTGCCCCTTTTTCCAAAGCTTTTCGAGCCACTTGTGCTTTTGTTGTATCTATTGAAACAGTGAAGTTGAATTCCCGACATAGAATCTCAAGAACGGGAAGAACTCTACTCATCTCCTCCACGTCATCTACTGGCAAAGAACCAGGACGAGTGGATTCCCCTCCTATATCAATAATATGCGCCCCCTGTTTATTCATCTTTTGTGCCTGCGAAACAGCTTCAATAGGATTTAAAAAATGGCCTCCATCCGAAAAAGAATCCGGGGTCATATTAAGAATTCCGAAAATTTGAGGCGTTGGCACATTTTCCCCTAAGCGGGTTTGAGTTTTTTGACACTAGGCCCAGTTTTCTTTGTTGCCTTCGCAGGTTCTTGAACCAACTTTTGGACAGATTCTGCCGATGCAAGAGCTGCAGCATTGCTAGCATCTTTTTTTATGAGCTCCCTTTCTTTCTTAAACTCATCAACAGTAACCCCTGCAATGAGTCGATCAACTTCCTCTCCCGTAAGAGTTTCAAATTCAAGAAGAGCTTTGGCAATTCTTTCTAAAGAATCTTTATTTTCCAGAATAACTTTTTTAGCTCGATCATAATTTCTCATGACGATAGATTTAATTTCCCCATCAATGTCCTCAGCTGTTTTTTCACTGTATTCTTTAGAATATTCAATTTCTTTTCCCAAAAAAACATTTTGATTCTTTTTTCCAAAAGTAAGAGGCCCCAATTTGTCACTCATTCCCCATTCACACACCATACGTCTGGCAATTTCAGTGGCCTTTTCAAAATCATTTCCAGCACCTGTCGTTTGGTGTGAAAAAATAACTTCTTCAGCAACACGCCCGCCCATAGCAAAAGCAATATTGTTTTCAGCATATTCTTTCGTAAAAGAATGCTTATCATCGACAGGAAGCGTCTGGGTAAGCCCTAACGCTGCACCTCGGGGAATAATTGTCACTTTATGAATAGGGTCCGTGCCACCCATGATTTTAGAAACCAAAGTATGCCCCGCTTCATGGTAAGCTGTGTTTTCCTTCTCTTCATCCGAAATAATCATCGATCGGCGCTCAGAACCCATGAGCACTTTATCTTTAGCCTGTTCAAAGTCGTACATCGTCAATGCCTCTCGACTGTATCTTGAAGCAAGAAGAGCCGCCTCATTAACAAGATTGGCAAGATCAGCACCTGTAAATCCAGGAGTGCTTCTGGCAACAACAGCCAATTCTACATCTTTATCTAAAGGAGTATTGCGTGAATGAACTTTTAAAATTTCCTCACGACCTTTGACATCGGGCGTGGGAACAATGACACGACGATCAAAACGCCCTGGTCTTAAAAGTGCTGGGTCTAAGACGTCAGGTCTGTTGGTGGCAGCTACAAGAATAACACCTTCTTTCGATTCAAATCCGTCCATCTCGACTAAAAGTTGATTGAGTGTTTGCTCTCTCTCATCATGTCCACCCCCCAAACCAGCGCCACGATGACGGCCTACAGCATCTATTTCATCAATGAAAATAATGCACGGGGCACTTTTTTTACCTTGCTCAAAGAGGTCTCGAACTCTGGATGCACCCACTCCCACAAACATTTCAACAAACTCAGAACCACTGATATTAAAAAAAGGAACCCCTGCTTCTCCAGCAATGGCTTTGGCCAACAGAGTTTTTCCTGTACCAGGACTTCCCACCAAAAGAACGCCTTTAGGAATTTTTCCACCGAGACGGGTAAATTTCTTTGGATTTTTTAAAAATTCAACAATTTCTTGAAGCTCTTCTTTGGCCTCTTCCACCCCCGCCACATCTTTAAAAGTGACTTTCTTCTTGTGCTCTGTCATGAGCTTTGCGCGGCTTTTTCCAAAAGCCAAAGCTTTTCCTCCACCTACCTGAATTTGCCTCATAAAAAAGAAGAAAAAACCAAAGATAAGAATAAGAGGCAGCCAACTGATGAGCATTTGCTGCCAAAAAGAAGACTTATCAGCAGCTTCATAATTAAAGGCTACATTAAACTGCTCACACAGGTCTGCAATGTCTTTGCTTTCTAAAGGACTTTCTAATGTGAAATACTGTTTCTCTTCAGGCTTTTCAGTGGATGGTTTATATTCACCATGGATGCGCTTGGTCTCGCCTTGCTTAAATGTTACTTTTTCAATTTTGCCTTCTTTAATAGTTTGCTTAAATTCGGAATAAGTAATCTGTTTTTCATTTTTTGTGGGTACATTCCAAAATTTAAAAGCCCATGCAGCCAGCAAAACTAAAATAACCCACCCGGCAATTGTCTTATGTGATTGTTTCAAAAACTCCCCCTATCCTAATGAAATAACTAATTTTAATGATAACATACATCCCTCTACGCGTCTATTATTGTTCCGGGTTTACGAGGACAAAGTGAGCATAACTTTGCGAGTTTGGGCTTAGTTTTACTTTTTCGCAAAGTGCATATCCGCAAACCCAAATAATATCCCCATCCTGATCCAGCACAATTGGTTGCGAGTATCGTATACGCTTTGGTACCTTTTTATCAATAAAAAAATCATGTAATTTCTTAAAATTTTTCATTCCAAGAGGTTGAAATCGATCTCCTTGTCGAAAATTACGAACTGTCAATGGCCGCTTTAACCTACTTTGATCCATAAATGCCACATTTTCACTTATTTCTTTAAAAGATGCATTTGGTAAAATCGTGTGCCCCGTTTCCGGAATTTCTATACTTTTACGTCCGTCCCACTGATATTCGTATGAATCGGGGACTCTCACATTTTTATGAATAATAAGATATCCATATTCCTTAATCATAGAAAAAAAATTCCGAATGCGAACCTCATTGTTTTTATGGGCTTCGATGAGTTTTGAAATTTCTAAAAACTCACTGCGAGTGAGGCGAAAGTACACATTATCTAAAGTTTTTTGGATATAAGATTCTAAAATGCGCAGTTGGAAATACGGGGTGAATGGCGTTATATTTGTCAGCCTGAGTGCATGCCCTTCGCTGGTGCTCTGCACAGGGGCCAACTCCGTACCGATGTTTTCCATGTATGAAATATCGATTCCTTGATTCCTCGAAATGACAGAGTGAATAACGGCTTTAATCTTTTTTTCCAATTTCATTGCCTGATCAGAAATCTTCAAAAAATTCTTCTTGTACAGCAGATCGATTTTTTCTTTCTCGCCAACCAGTCTTCTGATTCGATTTCGTAAGTATGCAGGATTTTGGTTAGAGGCATCTTCCCTAAACTGTATTTTTTCATTTCGAGCGTAATCTAAAATCTCTTTTTTCCAAGTTCGACTCAGTGGGCGCAGTAGATAAATCTTATTCTTGGTACATAAAATGCTTTTCGGTTGTATGCCGCAAAGCCCTCGAATCCCAGTATTTCGAAGAAGATTCATGTGGATTGTTTCAATCAGATCATCCGCCGTATGAGCCGTGACAACGTAGGAAGCTTCATGCTTCTTGCACAGCTCTTTGAAAAAGGCATACCTGCAGTGGCGACCTGCCTCTTCAATGGACATTTTCTGACTTGAGGCAATGAGTTTCACGTCTTCATTCTTATACTCATACAAATAACCATAGAACTCTGCTTTTTCTAAAACAAAAAGTGCATCTGCTTGCGCATGCGGTCTTAGACCATGGTTTAAGTGAGCAACGACAATATTCTTAAAACCTTTTTTGGATAGAAGATCGAGCAGTACGCTTGAATCCACCCCTCCTGAAACGCCTAAGATAATTTTTTCTGCTGAATGAGTGAGTAAATGAATGTCTTTAACGAACATAAAGAGGACATAACCGATAATATAGGGCCTGTCATGATGTAAGACATAATTCTGCGAGCCAGTAATGTTTTCGATGGATAGGGATAAATCTTTTTTGACTTCATAAGAAAAAGTTCACTATTATTAAGATATCCTTCATCGCCCGTTTTTAACCAGCGATCTAAATATAAATCTTTTGGAAACTTGGATCCGTTGAAGTAATTGATCGCAGCTGAATGAGTTCGAAGGACTATTTCTCCTGTTTTTCTTTCTCCCAAAAACTTACCATCTGGGCCTAAGATACGGACCTCTTGATCTAACAATGGAGTTCCTCGTGAAATGTCCCTAAGACTAAGCCATTCATCAGAACGAAACGAAGATACTGTAGCGGCCAATCCATTTTCACTCAGACCGTAACACGCAATGAAAGCCTGCGGAAGAAGACCTTTCTTCTCAAACTTAAAGAAGAAGTTTTTAATTCTTGGTAGAGAAATAGTGGGACCAAAACAAAGTGCTTTTTTCCACGTGGATAAATCAAAATCTTTTGTTGTGAATTTAAAATCTTTTCGACTACATAAGGAGTAAGCCGCCATTGGAGCCATAGAGATCGTAGCTTTGTTTTTTGAAATCTCAATAAGCCATCTATTTGGGTCCTTCATAAAATCTTGTGGTCGCATGAGCACAAAGTGAGATCCGGTGTACAACGAATAAAGAAAACATCCTATAAGACCCACATTTCCATGGAGTGGAAGCCAGCTGAGAAGTGTATCTTCATTCTCTGTATGGAGTTTATTTTTCAAAGCTGCTATGCACGACATCATATGAATGTGCGTAAACACTAAACCTTTTAGTCTTGATGTTTTTTTAAAATGATATTGAATCAAAGAAGCATCTGAAGGTGACAAGATATGAATGGATTCCACTTTTTTGGGCTCACTGTCTTTTTCGTTTTTTAAGATCTGATCAACGTCTATGTTTTGATTAAAAAAGGAGGATGATAAATGTTGGTTTAAGGTCAGCGAAAATTTTGCTGTGCAGTCTTTTCTTATCTCATTAAGCGCTGGTGAGTTTTGGCCTGTGGGCACAGCTATGCCACCTGCCTTTAGAACGCCTAAAAATGAGCTTAAAAATTCCAAACCCTGAGGAAGAGAGATAAGAACACGATCACCGTTAACCAGGCCCTGCTGTTTTAAATAAGTTGCTATCTTTTGTGATTGACGATCTAATGCTTGGTACGAAATTGTAACCGATTCTTCGTTTTCGCCACAGAATGTTGAAAATATGGCCTGTGGTTTTTCTGTAGCCCAGTAGCGAAGAGCATGCAAAATAGTAGCAAAGTGAGGGGCTCTTTGTGGTTTACTATTATGTGATGCCTGCATTCAATTTTTTTTTATTTATGGCTGCGAGTCCCTTATTATTTGGTTATCTTTTTCATGTTCCAATTGTATTATCGGACATTGCAGCATAAAAATTAAACGGTTAATGTATGGGAAGAATGAAAGTGGTAGCGCCCGGTCGGGTTTGTCTTTTTGGTGAGCATCAAGATTATTTCGGCTTAAGTGTCGTAGCCATGGCTATTGATAAAAAATTATCTATCGAGGTAACACCGACTTCTCATCAATCTGTTCTCGTCCACATGCCAGACATCAACAAAACAGATCAATTTGAATTGAAATATCCACTTCCCTACAACTCCTCTAGAGATTACGTTCGAGCTGGGCTTAATGTCTTTGCAAAAATGGGTTTTAAATTAGAAAAACCTTTTCATGCAACTATTCGAAGTTTAATACCTATTGCAGCAGGTTGTTCAAGTTCGTCAGCTTTATGTGTAGGCTGGACAAAAACACTGAGTGAAATTTTAAATCATCCCCAAAAAGACGATGCAGAATGGATTGCTCAAACAGCGTTTAAAATTGAGGTTTTAGAATTTCAAGAAGGTGGAGGCATGATGGATCACTATGCCTCTAGCTTAGGAGGCATGCTTTCCATTAACTTTGAAAAAGATATTCCTACCTATGAACGACTGGAGTACCCTTGGAAAGGCTTGTTATTGTGCAACAGTGACACTCAGAAAGAAACAGTTGAAACAATTAAGAATCACAAAAAAATCGTTTTAGGAGCGCTATCCAAAATGAGCTTGCAACGGCCTCTTCGAGGCCTCGCAATGATTAAGCCAAAAACACTTGCATCTTTATCTATAAAAGAATTAAAATCCAGCAAAAATAAACTATCGCAAGAAGAATATGACAGGCTTTTAGCCACTATTACGAACAGAGATCTTTGTAAAAAAGCATGCGCTGTCATTCATAACGCATCGAATATGCGCGAAGAATCCACTTTGCTAGGACAGCTTTTCAATGAACAACAACAAACAATTTCAAAGCTTTTAAAACTATCCACTCCACAGATTGATCATTTACTTGAGCTTGCTTTGAAAGCTGGGGCTTTGGGCGGAAAAGTAAACGGTTCTGGAGGAGGTGGAACTTTCATTGTGTTTGCACCTGATAAATATGAAGGCGTTCAAAAAGTTCTCAAGGAAAACGGCTGCAAATCAGAGTTAATTCATCCTTCCACCGGTGTTCACATTGAAAAACCTGCCTGACGGTTTTCTTTTCAAAAACCGTGCCAATTTTATGGTTGAACAAGACGCCCTGGTGGCGCTAAGATTTGAAGCCTCTTTCTGGACTTCTGTCCTATTTCCTGATCAGGGTAAGTCTCTACAATCTGTCGGTAAAGAGAAACGGCTTCATGAAACCGACCCGTTGTTTCATAAGTGTAGGCAAGCATATATCGAACAAAAGGAATTTTTGGAATCAACCTATCAGCCTCCTCAAGATAACGCATAGCTTTTCCGTAGTTGTGGCTTTCATAGTTAAGTTGCCCCATAAAAAATTGAGCTTTAAAAAATGAAGGATGCAGTTCTAAAGACTTATTAAATTCTTCTTCAGCCTTATCGTCTTCGTAAAGTTTCATGTAAGCAAAACCTAAATCCGCATAAAACAAAGCCTCTGTTGGTTTTAAAGTCAGAGCTTCCCTATAGAGAGCAATCGCAGATCTGAAATTATTATTCGATGCATATTCTGTAGCGCGGTCATACTTTTCATAGGCAGGTTTTTCTTTATCAAGCTTTGCAACAACAGTTTGACTAAATTTTTTTGTATTGAGAATCAGTTTCTTAGAGTCAATATCGTCCTGATATTTTTCTTTGATGTTCTGCGTGGACCTTTCCACTCTATTTTTGGAATGTGGGTGTGATGCAAACAGATCCGAAATAAAATTGGGCTGCGTTTTTTGAGCCTCCAGCAAAATACCCTGAAGCTTCACCATACCCTCAGGGTTATAGCCCGCAGCTACCATGTATTCTTGTCCCAAATCATCAGACTGGGTTTCTTGGCTACGACCGTAAGAGGCAAAACCAATGCCCAAGCCTAAGTATGCTGCTGTTGTATAAAGACCCCGGTATTTTTGATATCCACGACCTGGCGACGACTGACGGCTTAAAACAAAATCTGTGGCACCTAATAAAACCTGCCAAATCATCCCAGAAGTATATCGCTTAGCAGTGTGCTTTGCCGTTACATGGCCTATTTCGTGTCCCAAAACAGCTGCAAGCTCAGATTCATTTTTCATTTTGGAAAGAAGCCCACGAGTAATACAAATTTTCCCACCCGGCAAAGCAAAGGCATTGAGAACCGAGGAGTTTACAACCGTAAATTCATAGGGCAGTTGTGGACGGTGGCTCACTTCTGAAAGATGTTGCCCCACAGAAGAAACATAATTATTGATTTCATCTTGTTGGTATACCGCATTGAATTGTTGAATCATGGGACCATAATTTTCCCTCCCCAATTCAATTTCTTGAGACTCTGTCATCAGCACAAACTCTTTTTTTCCCGTCACAGGATTTCTGGAACAGGAAAGAGAGAAAATGCATATAGTAAAAATCGCAAAGATATTTTTTTTCATAGGCATTTGACTATCTGAAAATTAAAGCATTTGTCACCCGGATCTTGTCGTGGGGCCGATATTAAATTTAAAGAAATATCGATTCCTCGCGTTCGCTCGGAATGACAGCTCATTTTACGACCTCTTTTTCACCAAATTATCAAATCCAAATTTTCCACATCCAATCAACATAATGCATACTGCACTAGCTAAGTATAGGAATGCGAATTCCTTTTTTTGAAACGGATCATCTGCATGAAATATAAATCCAGCAACAGCCATGTTAATGCTTACGAATAAAGCGGCCATCCGGGTGCATAAGCCCAACGCAATACACACTCCACCCACAAGTTCAGCTAATCCGGACATCCAAGCAAACAAAACGGGATAAAGTGCAAACATTGTTGTAAGGCCTCCCGTCATTGCAATAAATTCTTGCGATGGGGGAACTTTTCCAATGCCATGGGAAAATGCCAAGGATACTCCAACAAAAAGACGCAGTGCCAGTACCCCCACATTCCCTGAAAAACCACTCACTTCACTTCCCGAAAACAACACTGACTTCATACCCATCTTGAGCCTCCTTATGAATGATACCAATTGCCTCGTGTCATTCCGAGGTCTACGAGGAATCGATATTTAATTATAAAACCTACAATTGAGACAAGACACAGTCAATCGGATTGTCCTTGATTCATGTTCGAATTTTGAAAGCGGGTGAAGGGAATCGAACCCTCGTGTCAAGCTTGGGAAGCTTGCATTCTACCATTGAACTACACCCGCCTACTCTCCCCTGCTTATTATAGACTTCTTTAAAATAGGTTCCTCAGATTGGCAATACTGGATATCAGAGATCCAATTCTTCTTTGAAACTATCTTTCTTTTCTTCTTTTCTATGACAATGTCTTCTAAATCTTTCACATCTTCATATTCAACTTCTGCACAAAAAGAACCATCTCTGGCTGCTTCAAACGAGTGTTGCAAAATAGTTCTTCTGACACACGTCGTATTCAATTGGTGCCCACAATATCTTTGCGCCTCCGACATGCAATAACCTCTGTAAGGGTCCAGGATAGTTGTTGTTTGGAAAACATCTAGGCAATCGTTGTAAGTATCATAATAACGATCATCCAATTTCACTTGAATCGTAACACTTCTAAACTCAGGATTCTGATTATAAAGTTTTCTATAAAGGCGTTTGAGTCCATTGGTATAACCTTTAAGAGAAAGCGCCCATGAATGAGCGACAGAATAGTCCCATTTTGGAACGTACACAGTAACGAATGCTTTTCTCTTAAGAATATTTATCAACCCTTCCTCAATCACGGATAAATCATCTTTCATTTTATCTCGCTCTTGCGGTTTTTTCTCAAGGCGCTCCACCAATTGATCTGTTGAGTCATAAACAAGTCTTAAGGTATCATGCCATTGAGAGAGAGCTATTCCTGCTTCAAGAACTTTCTTATCGGATAGTTCTAGGACTTGCGCATAGCGATAAGATTCGTCAGAAATATCACTTGACGCAACCGTTGCCATTTCTTGTGTCGATGTACAACCTATGAAAAGTATTAAAAATAAGAGAACTGCAAATAACTTCATACTGGCTCCTCAATAGACTACAATATATGTACATACGCAAGAAAGATGACAAATGATTCGTTTCTGTTAGAAAAAAACTTGTGAAAATAAGCTTAAATATTAATGGAAAATTAGTGACCGCTCATCACGCCAAAGTTTCTATTTTTGACCATGGATTTCTCTATGGTGATAGCGTTTATGAAACTCTTTTGACATATGAAGGAAGGCCCTTTCTTCTGGATTTACATTTGGATAGGCTGTTTCGCTCATCCTCTGCTCTTCAGATAAAGCCTTCATGGTCCCGTGATAAATATAAAAAGGAAATTCAAAAAACGCTTGCACCACTTGTGAAACAAAACAAAAAAAAAGTAATGTCTCAGTTATGGGGCAGACAAGGCCCAAGCGAGGAGGGTGACACAGTCTCCCCCACAACTGAGACATTACAAAAAAAGTGCATTATTCGTATTTGTTTGACTCGAGGTGTAGGCCCTATTGGACTCGACCCAGAACTATGTTCGAAACCCACTAATATTATTTACACTCAAGAATTTAAAGACTATCCAAAATCCTTCTATACGAAAGGCATCAATATCAGACTTGTCAGCACTCAAAGAAATTCACCTTTTGCTTTAAGTCCTGCTATTAAGTCCTGTAATTTCTTGAATAATATTTTGGCTTTCATAGAAGCAAAAAATCATCATGCTTTGGAAGGTGTGATGCTTAATTTTAAGGGTCACGTAGCAGAAGGAACGACGAGCAATATTTTTGTCGTTAAAGACGGTGTATTAAGAACTCCACCTCTGAGTTCCGGCATTCTTGAAGGCCTAACGCGCTGGGTGGTTTTTGAAATCTGCAAAAAAGAAAAAATAAAAGCCACGGAATGCGTTGTGCGACCGCACGATATTTTTAAAGCAGATGAATGTTTTATCAGCAGTACAACTCGAGAAGTGATGCCTGTTACAAAATGTGATGGAAAGAAAATAGGCACTGGACATGTTGGACGTGTCACGCAAAAGTTGATACGCTGTTTCCAAGAGTATGCTCAAAGAGCTCTAAGTTGTAAGTTATAGGTTTTTTTAAAAAAATCCTTTTAACTTATAACTTATAGCCTATAACTTATAACCGTAGGCATGAAGGCCCTAAGTTCTATAATATTGATTTTGTTTTTTTCTCAACGTGTCTTCTGTGCTTTCGAACTTGAATTTACAGAAGAGGATTTGGGTTATTTTCATTACCTCTCTCCCCTTTCTGAAATAGACAAAAAAGTAACAAGCTCCAAAGGGCTTAAAAAACAGGCTCTGAATCTCTCAAAAGCATTTCATCTTTGGCAAAAAAAAAACAATCGACAGGCAATATCTATACTTAAAGAACTTGTCTATACCAAAGACTTTCCTCTGATAGACTACGCGCGATTTACACTAGGCTCTGTTTATTTAGAAGAACAACATCTCAATGCCGCACTGTTTCATTTCAATAAGATAGATCAATCATCATGGGCGGTTAAAGAAGGCCTTTGGCTCTCTCTGGCCAATATTTATTTTTGGAAAAATGATTTTAATTCGGCACATTTCTATTTTGAAAAATATATAAATCTTATCCAAAATAAACAAAACCCTCTCTCTCAAGTGGAAAGACGCGAAAAGTATTTCTATCCACGATTCAGGTGGGCTCTTGTTCTTGAAAAAAATAATCCCACAATGGCATTGGAGCAATTTAAAGAGATACTAACTTCTTTCCCCGATGAAAACCCTCTTTTTTTCAAAAATAAAATACGCAAGCTTTCCAAAAAGCTTAAAATTAAATTTGAGATTCCCGCTGAATTCTATTTTAAAATGGCAAAAAGTCAGGCGCATATTCGCAATTATGAAAAGGCACAATATCATTTTCTTTTATATTTAAAGAAATCTTCTGAAAAAGACCCGTATGTATATGACACCCTTGTTGAGTTGCAGCGTATTTATAAATTAGAAAAAAACACTCGGAAACAAAAACGTATAGCTACACTTCTTTCCAAATATAAGCATGAGGAAAAGCCCATCTATCAACATGAACTAGAGTTGGCTAAAATATATTGGAACGAAGAAAATCTCAAAAAGGCTTTGAGTTTAGCCCAAAAGGTAGCTCACGAAGCCCCTTCACCTTTTC
>JACOXK010000001.1 GCA_016182335.1 Deltaproteobacteria bacterium
AATATTCATAATAAAGTGAGCCGATAGGATCGATGCCAACGACTTTTACATTCGGATTTTTTTCTTTGAGATATTTACTGACCCCTGAAATGGTTCCCCCAGTACCCATTCCCGCCACAAAGACATCTATTGTCCCTTCCGATTGTTCCCAAATTTCAGGACCGGTTGTTCTGTAGTGCGCTTCTTGATTTGAGAGATTCTGGTACTGATTGGCATAAAAAGAATTAGGTGTTTCTTGAGAAATTCTTCTTGCAACACTGTAGTAACTTCTCGGGTCATTAGGTTCCACAGCTGTTGGAGTAATAATCACTTTAGCTCCAAAAGCACGAAGATTTCTAATTTTTTCCTCGGACATCTTGTCTGGCATGACAAAAATCGTTTTATAACCCTTGATATTAGCAGCGATAGCTAACCCCATACCCGTGTTCCCACTGGTCCCTTCAATAATAGTTCCGCCCGGCTTTAAAATTCCTTTTTTTTCGGCATCCTCAATCATGTGAACGCCAATCCTGTCTTTCACGGAGCCACCAGGATTGAGAAATTCCAATTTACAGTAGAATTCACCAGGTACGTCTTGAGAAAGACGCTGAAGCTTGACGATAGGTGTATGCCCTATGATCTCCAAAATGTTAGATGCCTTCAAAGGCCTAGTCGTTTTGTTTTTCATGATAAGAGTGTAACCTCTTAAGAACTTCATTAGTCATAATAAAGGGATCATTTGTTTGTGTAATTCCAGTTTCTTTAAGAAGCTTTTGAAGTTTTCTTGTATTTGGCTTTTTTTGAGCCAATTCTTCACTTAAAAGTATAAGTTTTTCCTGCTTTTTTGAGGTTCTTTCCATGCTTTTGAACTATCATTCTAAATTGTGCTCTGCAAGGTTTGGGATTGACTGTAGGGCTGATGTTTTCTAGCACGAGTGATGTGAATTCCAGAATAGATCGCTTTGTGATTGATGAGAAATTGCCATCCAGTGGTATGTCGGAAGTTTTTCGAGCTCATATTCACGGGCCTTTTTCCTTTAAAAAAAGGGTAGTTCTCAAAAAAGTTGAATCGCAGAATGATGAGAGAACAAAGGCTCTGATTCGTGAAGCTTCAACTCTTTCCAAATTAAGTCATCCCAATATTGTTTTTGTTTATGAATTTTTTGAACATGAATCTGACTTTTATCTCGTACTCGAAGATATTCAGGGACAAGATTTATTCTCCCTTTTATCGAATCAAAAGCTCTCCTTTCAAGGGTCTCTTTTCATTCTTTATGAAGTTTTAAAAGCATTGGAATACATTCACTCTGCAAAAATTATTCATCGTGATATGACGCCATCCAATATTCTTATTTCACGACTTGGAGAAGTGAAAATTTCTGATTTTGGACTTTCTCGTCATGCCTCTCATAAAACGACCCTTCTTAGGGGAACATCCTTTTATCTTGCTCCTGAGCAAGTAAATAATGGTGCTATTGGATATTCTACAGACCTCTTCTGTTTAGGGTTGGTTGTTTTTGAAATGTTATACCAAAACAAGTTTTTTGATGGTTCTTCAGACATTGATGTGATGGAAAAGATTCGAAATTACAAGGTCAATTCGGATTTTTTTGAAGTTGGGGAGTTTCGTGAAATGTTTTGCCGTGTTCTTCATCAGGATCCATCCATGCGTTTTCAAAGTGCTCAAGAATGGAGAGAATACATCAAAAAGCATTTCAACATATGCCCGACCGAAGAGTTTTTGAGTGAGATTCAGTTTAAACAAAAAGCCCCTCGAACTTGCGTCATCCAGAATGCAGAGCGCTCGCTACGTCATGACATAGAGAAGACCTGTCATCCTGAGGCTGCTTGCCACGTCGAAGCCTTGGCGAAGACGGGTCATCCTGAGGGTTCCCCCCGAAGGATCGATATTTCTTCTCCTCAGTCATTATTTAATAAAATAAAAAGAATATCGACCCTTCGATTTCATCTCAGGGTGACAAAAATTATAGCTAGTTTATTGGTCCTATGCAGTTTGGGTGTCCTTTTCGTTTTTTATTTTTTCCCATCCCACAAACCTCATGAAATTGGCTACCTAAGCGTTCGCACGACCCCCTGGACGAATATCAATATTCAAGGCAAAAAATTTGAATCGCCATTATATAAATTGAGGTTGCCAGAGGGAGAGTATGAAATGCTCTTAATAAATCCAGTAAAAAACATTCATGAATCAATGAAAATTCTGATTCAAAGTGAGCGCAATACAATTATTGTAAAAAATTTTTAATTATGAACGGTATTGGCATATTTTTTGATTTGAAAACCGATGGAGCCGTTGTTAATCTTAGCGCAAATGCGAGCAAGCGTAGCATTTGAGCTTAGATTAACAGGCGGAAGCTCTTTTCTTATCGAATACGAGTCCAGTGGACGAAGTATGAGATTGAAAAGAGGGTTAAGGCAGGTTTTTTCTGTCATCCTGATCCGGGTCCTTCGCAGTAGTTCTGGATAAACTCCAGCTTGATATTTTCCTTTCAATTTTTTCTACATCCACGATGCCTTTTAAATTCAATAAAGCCTCTTCATAAAGGTGAAGTGCTTCAAGAGGCTCATAGGGTTCTAAAAGATAGGCCTCTTGATAAAGTTCCACTCCCTTCTGCTTTCTCTCTGATTCAAATTCCTCCCTATGCCATTTTTTAAGAATTTGGGCTGCTGAATTTGAATCCCTGATAAAGGGATTTGACTTGAAATATTCCAAAAGCATATTTTGAGCTTGCTCCCTTTGTCCTGATTCAAAAAGATTTTGTGCATGCGTCACTATTTCATCCCCGTCTACAGCCAGAACGGTAACTAGCGAGGAGGCGGTGAATATTCCTCCAAAATATAAGACAAAGAAAAAATACTTCTTCAAAACAATCCTCCTACAAAAAAATAATTTAACAACGGGGCCAATAATACGATAAGAGCTGACGGAAACAGGAAAACAAAGAGAGGCAGAAGCATCTTTGTCGAAAGAGTGTGTTTTTTCTTCTCTATCTCAAGTTCTCTTTCAAATCTGAGATCTTGACTTAAGTTGTACAGAGGCTCTGCAAGACTAGTCCCACGTTGCAGCGCCTGATCTACAATAAAGAAAAACTGTTTTAAATATGGATATTTTTTATCGAGTACTATTTCGCACGTGCCTTTTTCCGGCGAGTGAGAACTTTCCAAGTAAAAATCAATTTTTTTTTGAAAGAAAACAGGAAGTACAGGTAGGAGTGAACGTGCCGCTTGAGAAAAACTCAACCCACATTCAATGAGTTGGGAAAGGCCAAAACAGTACCAGGAAAATGCCAACTTCATGCCGTCACACGCCTTGCGATGTGTTTTAATGAATAAAATCCCACGATGTTAAGAACTAACGAGATAACGAATAGTTTTTGAACAAGAGGATTGGAGAGAGATGAGCTTAATTGTTGCGGCATAAAAAAGGCATAAGCCAAGAGCGCACACCACGGAATTGAGCAGCACAGAATAGCTTGAAAATAGAATTGTCTTGTTTCAGCGTGAATTTTACTTTCTGTTTGAAGTTTATATTTAATATTCTTTTCGAATTTTTTCAAAAAACCACCAAGAGAACCACCGCGTTGAAGAAGGGTACCTACAATGACTGAGAAGGTCGCAAACTCTGCATTATTTTGGCATAGTGCAGCCCCCAAAAGAGCTAGGGAGGCATTCTTTCCCTGGTGAAGTTGTAAAAGAATCTGGGTGAGCTCTCTACGTAAGGGCTGTTGCATTTGAGGAA
>JACOXK010000002.1 GCA_016182335.1 Deltaproteobacteria bacterium
AACGGCAGCCAATTTCTCCAGGCTCTCGATGCCGCTTATCCTGTAGCTAAAATCCTCACTCTCTGGATAGACTTCTTTTAAAACTGTCAAAATAGGATCCTTTTGCATGTCAGCAAAGTCATCCTGTGAAATAGTCCTTTTCTCAATACGAAGTTTTTTGGACTCTTGATCAAGCTCAAGCTTGAGAACCGATACCTGATCACCAGTGAAAATGGGGTTGATTACTCTATAAATTGTAGCACGACCAGAACTGGTATTCGAATAAACAAGACATGGAAACTCGCCCAGCATTTCATAAGAAACAGATGGTAAGAGTTTTTTGATCTGTTCCAGAGGGGTAGGTAGCTTCTGACTGTCACTCTCTTCGTCCGGTTGGGCATAGGCAGTTAAGAAAAGAAGAGCACTTAAGAAACACACCACTTTAATCCATTTACTTTGCATTTTTATAATCCTCCATCAGAGCTTATTTAACAAAAGTCTATACACACGAAGCTTGAAAAGAGCAATAGAGAATAAGAGAGAAAAAAGAATCATCTTGTGCTACAGAAGTAGAGATGAAAAACACATGTAGCAATCAACTTTTCAAAGAACAAAGCCCTTATTTGTTGCAACACAAGGATAATCCTGTGTGGTGGTATGCCTGGGGGGATGTTGCTTTTAAGAGAGCTCGATTGGAAAACAAACCCATCTTTTTATCCATTGGATATTCCACCTGTCACTGGTGTCATGTGATGGAGAAAGAAAGTTTTGAAGACTTTGAAGTAGCACAAGCCTTAAATCAAGACTTTGTGTCTATCAAAGTGGATCGGGAAGAACGCCCCGATGTCGATAAAATTTATATGGATGCTGTTGTTGCCATGACGGGTCAGGGTGGGTGGCCCATGAGTGTTTTTTTAACTGCGGATTTAAAACCGTTTTATGCAGGTACTTATTTTCCAAAACATCATTTTTTAAGATTGCTTTCTTCCATTCATAAGGCGTGGACAGAAAACAGGTCTGAAGTCTCTTCGTCATCAGAAAAGATGGCTGATTATTTAAAAAAACAAAGAAGTCTTGGAAAATCTTTGGAAGAGCTTCCAGGAGAGGATATTTTTACATCAGTTTTAAGCTTTTATCAGCGTCAGTTTGATGCAGAACATGGTGGGTTTGGAGATGCTCCAAAATTTCCGCAAACCTCTGGTTTAGAACTTCTTCTTCGATTGGCCGCCCGAAAGTTACCGCACTCGCTTGAAATGGTGGAGAAAACTTTGAAAGAAATGGCTTATGGCGGAATTTATGATCATTTAGGCGGAGGCTTTGCTAGGTACTCGACAGATCGCACATGGCTTGTTCCTCACTTTGAAAAAATGCTTTACGATAACGCCTTGTTAAGTGCTGTTTATTTTCAGGCTTGGGATATAACACAGGAAAACATTTATCGAAGTGTCGCCTGTGAGACGCTGAATTATGTTTTGAGAGATATGTCCAGCTCCGAGGGAGGTTTTTACTGCGCTGAAGATGCTGATAGCGAAAGTGTTGAAGGAAAGTATTATGTTTGGAAGCGTTCAGAAATAGAAAATATTTTGAAAGGTAAAAAGCTAGATCTATTTTTAAAAGCCTATGGAGTGACCCAATCTGGTAATTTCGAACATGAAACAAATATTTTGCATCTCCAAAAGGACGTATCATGGGATCTCAAAAAAAAATTGGTAGAAGAGCACCGTCTTTTATTTGAAGCTCGAGAGAAGAGAATACATCCACACAAAGATGACAAGGTTTTAACAGATTGGAATGGGCTTATGGTGAGAGCTCTGTGTTTAGGTTATCAGTCGACAAAAGATCTTAGATATTTAAGAGCAGCGCAGAAGACTGCTTATTTTATTAAGGAAAAGCTTTTTAAAAATAAGATTTTATTTCATCGTTATCGCCATGGAGAAGCTGGCATTGAAGGGTTGTTGAGTGATTATGCTTATTTGATCGAGGGTTTGCTCTGCCTATATGAGGTGGATGAAGATAAGACAGGGCTGTTATGGGCACAAGAGTTGCAAAGTATTCAGAATCAAAAGTTTTGGGACGCCTCTCTGGGCGGTTATTTTTTTACAGAAGAGCGTTTCGACCTGATTCGCAGGTCTAAGGAATTTAGCGAATCTTCACTGCCGAACGAGAACGCCGTTTCGGCTTTGAATCTTTTTAAACTGTGTGGCTATTTCAAAGAGTCTGATGATTACGAACGAGGGAAAAAAATATTGATGACTGCGGGGCTTTCCTCTGTATCCTATCCACCAGCTTATGCGAGCATATTAGTAGCTTTGGATTGTTATAGGGAAGATCCACGTACTTGTCGGGCTCCGTATTGTAAGATGCCCGTTTCTTGAGAAGAATAAGGAGGAGAATTATCTCTATGAAAAGAAAAAGTGGAAGAGCTTTTGACGAACTAAGATCTATAAAACTCACTAAAAACTATTTGAAGCACGCTGATGGTTCTGTACTGGTCGAATGGGGACACAATATTGTCGTGTGTTCTGCAACAATCGATTCGAAGGTTCCACCTTTTTTAGAAGGTAAAAAAAAAGGTTGGATTACAGCAGAGTACGCGATGCTTCCCACCTCAACTCATCAGCGCTCTGAGCGCGAGAGAAAGAAGATGGGGGGCAGAACTTATGAAATTCAAAGGCTCATTGGCCGCTCTCTGCGAAGCATTATCGATTTAAAACAAATTGGGGAGCGAACTGTTATTCTCGACTGCGATGTTATTCAAGCGGATGGGGGCACCCGGTGTGCATCTATCACGGGTGCTTATGTTGCCTTGCGTCTGGCACTTATGAATAAATCCATAGATCTGAAAGCTCTTAAAGATAGTGTGGCAGGGGTGAGTGTCGGCATTGTTGATGGACAAGTTCTTTTAGATTTAGAATATGTTGAAGATTCAAATGCGAGCGTTGATATGAATGTCATTGCAACTCCTAACGGTCACCTAATTGAAGTTGCTGCCACCGGAGAAGAGGCGACTTTTACTCAAGAAGAACTTGATCAAATGTTGAAAATTGCCTTGTTGGGAATTGCGAAAGTTGTAGAGATTCAACAATTGTCATTCTGAAGAATCGATATTTCTTTCTTATAATGATATTTTATCTGGTCTTGCGTATATCGATATTCGTTTCCCATTGGGCAAGCACCCCGCACCGCAAGCCACTGTTTCCAATTATTTTTTAACTCGTCATTGCGAGGCTGTTTCACAGCCGCGGCAATCTTAAAAAAAGGCATGCAAGGTTTTGAACAGGCCGAGCAGATTTCAACTGTCATTGCAAGACCTTGAACAGGCCGTGGCAATCTGAGCATATATTCAATGTTCAGGCTAACCACAGCTCTTAAGGCAAACCACGGCCCGAATGTGGGATGAATATTGAGAAAACTAGGAGACAAATCTGCCAGTCCAGAAAACCGGGCTAATCTTTGAAAAGGAAAATATGTCGTGTCATCCCGAGGGTTTCTTTTGTCATCCTGAGAGTGGTCTTCTCTGCCATCCCGAGGAGGCAAGGCCGATCGAGGGATCGGTATTTTATTTTGAATCTTTCTGTGCACGAATATAATTTTGTGTTGAACTTTAAAATTATCAAATATTTTATTGATTTTACAGGTAGTATAAGAGTCCAAAGGATGATGAGATTTTTTCAAGTCAGCTGATTCTTTATAGTCCTTAAGAAATAGTGGCCATAGATGTTTTGAGTTTCCAATGAGAAGCCCCAGTGTTTCCTTTTTAGCGAGCATTAAGCCTTATCATGAAAAGACTTAGAAGACATGTCAATCCATTAAGTTCCATTTATAGGGCGCCAGTGACATTGCCTCAGTGGGCAGAAGTTTTTGAAAATGTAAGTCTCCCTCTTCATATGGATATCGGTACTGGGCGTGGGCATTTTTTACTCAACATGGCACGGCGTTATCCCGATTGGAACTTCCTAGGTGTAGAGATCAGAAAAGATTTAGTAGAAAGGGCTAACCTCTGGGTTCAAGAAAAAAAGATCAATAATCTTCATTATTTATTCTGTAATATTAATGTCAATCTTGAGATGATTTTAAAATCATTTCGAGAATTAGAGCTTCAAAGAATCAGTGTTCAGTTTCCAGACCCTTGGGTGAAGAAGAGGCATTATAAGAGAAGAACGATTACTCAGGAGTTTGTAGATATTCTATCATCGGCTGGGAGTTATCCATGTATTTATTTATCTTCGGACGTTGAAAGCATTGCAGAAGATATGAAGAATTTATTTTTGCACTCCGAGCATTTTCAATTGGCAGCATCTGAAGTCTTTCCATGGGATATTAGAAGTGAGTGGGAAGAGGAGTGTGTTTCAAAAAATCGCCAGGTGTGGAAATCAGTTTTCAATTTTAGATTCTGACTATTGTCATATTCATAAAAGGTTATTACAGTCTTTTTTTGATCGGGGTGTAGCGCAGTTGGCTAGCGCACCTGCTTTGGGAGCAGGGGGTCGCCGGTTCAAATCCGGCCACCCCGAGATTTTTAAGCCTGAATTTCCTCAGAGCCTTGAGTGAGTGTTCCGTTCGGAAGAAAAAAGTCCCCCTGAATTTTGATAGATTTCAAACCAAAGAGGCCAGGCCTTTGCAAAAGCCCAACCCCTAGGTTTACCTCAACTTGTGAAATTTTAAGTTCAGTTTCTTGCATTAATTTATGAACAGAATGGCAGCAGGTGGCATTTTTATTTCCCAAGTCTTTCATTTTTTCGCTGCAACAAGCTTGTC
>JACOXK010000014.1 GCA_016182335.1 Deltaproteobacteria bacterium
TTCTAGGGAGAGCGGTTCCTGTAGGACTAAAAAGAATAGCACTCCCAACACCTGATCCAGAGCCCGTTCCTGGACCGACAATTGTAAACCCAGAACCTGTCGAGGATGGAACAATGTGGATGTTACCACCAGTCCCAGTGGAGCTTAAACCTCCAGTTGGACTTCCCGTTGCAACAATAGAAGAAGTTGTTGTAGGAATGCTCGCCGGTGCAGGACCATCGCCACCGTCTCCACCACAGCCGGAAAAGAAAAGGACTAAACTAAATAGAAATATACGGAATAACACGCCGACCCCCTAAAGTACTTTCGTCATAATGACGACTGTACAAAATGATTATACGCCCGGCACAACTTATGTGTCAAAATACTTTATATATTCAAGTTAAGTAATTGAAAGTTATAGTTTTAATTTATATTGAATCATCATGTCCTCTCCTCGGGATTAATCGCATATATGGCTTTAGGCTACGCCTAAAGAAATTTGAGGATGATTTAGTTCGCACAAACCCTGTTTCTTCCGGAATTCTTTGCATTGTACAGGGCATGATCTGCTTTTTTGATAAAACTAGTAACAGTTTCAACAGAAGAGTCCAATTCGCTAACACCTAAACTTAACGTGACATTAATTTTATGCCCTTCAGTGACAAAGCTATGAGCCTCCACTTTCACGCGAATTCTTTCAGCTAGAACACAAGCAGCCTGCAAGTTTGTTTCTGGCAAAATCACCATAAACTCCTCACCACCAAAACGCCCCAAAACATCGTCACCACGGAAAAAATCCAGCTTCAAAAGACTACAAACTTCTCTGAGAACATAATCGCCAGCTAAATGGCCATAAGTGTCATTGATTTTTTTAAAAAAATCCAAATCAAAAAGAATGAGGGAGAGATTTTTTTTAAGATTTCGACATCGAATAAACTCATTATCCAAATATTCCATAAGATATTTTTTGTTATAAATCTGGGTGAGCCCATCTACATTGGCCATATCATGCATTTTTCGTACAAAAACGTTCTCGATATTACCTCGCGGTAAGAATTTAAAAAGAGTACTTCCTAAACGAATAATATCCCCTTCTTTAAGTGTTACAGAATCAATGGCTACATTATTCACGTAAGTCCCATTGGTACTTCGTAAATCAGTCAAAATAACACTGTGGGCATTTGGATCAAACTCGATTTCAGCATGCTCTCTGGAAATGCTTGATTCATTCACTCGAAGCTCCACATGCCCGCCCCTTCCCATCACGACTCTTGGAGGAATCAATGCAAATTTTTTTCCTAAAGGCTGCCCCGAAATCAAAACAAGACAAGGTTGATCTTCTTTGAGTTCTTCGAGTTTTTTTTGAAAATCTTCACTGGCAATAACGTTTGTTTTTTCTTCCGCCATAGAAAACATTGTATCATAGGTGACCCGTCTTCGCTTCGACGTGGCAAGCAATTTCTTCAGATGACAAATCAGAGCTTCTGGATATAATAAACGTGAGTGAAATATCTCGTACTCCTCAGTGAGATTTTATTAAGTCTTATCTGTACAACTCCTCTGGTTATCAGCGCCGCTGCTCGCCCAGATACACAAGTGCCAAAAGAAAAAGAAATCAAAATCGAAAAAAAAGAGCTCCTCTGGCAAACTCAAGAAAAAACAGCCCTTGAAATTCTTCAAAAAGTAGAACTTGTCTATAAAAATGCGAGAAACTTCCAAGCGCGATATAACCAGAAAGTTAAAAAACCAAATCCAGATAAAGGAAACATGCTCCTGCTTCAATCTTCAGGAAAATTTTACAGAGCCAAGGAATATCTACTGCATTCAAAAAAATGGAAATATCAAGCCTTATGGAGCATCGAAAGCCCTGTTTACTACAGAATTATGACAAATTTTGAAACTTTATGGCTTCATAATCCGATCGCTCAACTCGTTCAGGTTCAAGCCTATCATTCGTTCAGCGCTGCATCGGTATTCATTAATGATCTTTTAATGGGTAAATTAAATCTTGAAAAAACACATGATGTTTCTATCTCTCTGGAGAATCTTTATAAGATAGAACTTAAGCCTAAGAATGTGGCAAGTAATCTGACGTTCGTTAAATTGAGGGCACACCCTCTTCACTTTTGGGTAGAGGAATTGTGGATTGAAACTTCTGACGGTTCTACTTACGAATTAAATTTTCACAGTGTTCAAAAAGACGTACCACAAGTTCCAGAACTTGCTGAAGTTTTTACAAAATCTAATCAGTTTCTCATTCCCCAGGGTGTTTCGACCGCTCATTGAGCTGCAGGCGGCGGCGAATTCTTCTCTTAGAATCTTCTACTCCGGGTTGAATGAAAGGATCAATGCCAAGACTCACGCCCAAGAGCGCAACACTCCACTCATAAAAATAAAAAAGAGCGCCCAAGGAATGAGCTGAAATATCCTGAATTTCAAGAAGAATAGACGGTCTTTTTTTATAGATTAAACTTTCAAAAGTGGCTTGTGCTTCGAGTGTAAGAAGTTTTGCAAAACTGTAGTCTTTCAAAAGTGCCGAAGGTTCTTGTGAAATCAATTTTGAACGTTTCCAATTTTTAATAGTTAAAAATTGGGACCAACTGACAGCCGCCCCATCGGCTAATAGCTGCAAAAGAGAATGCTGTGCAGGAGTGCCACGCCCCACAAGTGGAAAACTGCCCTCGAAAACATCAGCTCCTTCTAAATTCTTTTTTTGCCCTAAGCTTTCGGACCATAATTGCACCAACCAGTTACCAAAACCCACTAATTCATCAGCGTAAATCAAAAAGCAGCACACACGATGATTCATCTCATGGTGTAAAAGATAAGCAGCAGTCACAACATCCAAAAGAGTTTCATGAAAGAAAAGAGATTCCTGTTTGTAACCACAACTCTTAGCTCCTTCAAGCAGGGCTCTTACATCAATACCAGCAAAGGCAGCAGGGATAAGACCAACGGTAGTTAAGACAGAATATCGACCACCTACGTTTTTAGGAATTTCAAAAAAACTAAATCCATGTTTTTCAACCTCTGTATTAAGATACCCTATATCCATGTCAGAGCTTACGAGAATGTGATTCTTCAAAGGTAGATTATTTTTGGAAAGCCATGAGCACACCCACTCATAATGAGCAATAGTTTCCAAAGTATTTCCACTCTTGGAAACGATATGAAATAAAGTTTTTGAAGGATCTAGTGTATCCTCAACATGACAAATGGACATAGGATCCACGTTATCAAGAATCCTCACTTTATTTTGATAGGGAGTAAGCGCTTGCAAGATGGCTCTGGCGCCAAACGCAGAGCCCCCTATACCGCAATGAACAAGATTTTCAAACTTTTTAGATTTTTTAAGAAATTCTTTTTCAAAAAACCTGATCGACCTGCACTTCTCCACTCCACAAGCCTTGTCAGAGCAGACTCAATGACAGGTCTTGTTTTTTGAAAGTCTTTCTGATTCAGAATGTCTTGAAAAAGTGGCTCTAAGTTAATTTTCAGTGGGCAACAGATGTTCATGTGCTCAAATCACTTTTTCTATCATCTTAAGAGTGTCCCTCTGCCATCCTGGGGACTCTCGCAGTAGCTCTGTGTCAACTCCAGATCAATATTTTTCTTTGAGTTCCTTAGCTATTTTAATCCGCATCACTTCAGAAGTGCCCGCTCCGATTTCCATAAGCTTTGCGTCACGAACATAACGTTCGAGAGGATATTCTTTCGTATAACCATAACCTCCAAAAATCTGAACGGCTTTAAGAGCATTTTTTGTAGCCATCTCGGCTGCAAAAACCTTGCAAGCAGAAGCTACAAAACCAAGGTTTTTTTGTCCTTGGTCAGCACATTCAGCAGCATAATATGAAAGCCTGCGGGCAGCTTCTAGCTCTGTAGCCATATCAGCCAACATTTTTTGAATCATTTGAAAGGAAAAAATAGGCTTTTCAAATTGAGTACGCTCTTGGGAATAGGCTAAGCTTTTTTCTAAAGAGGCTTGGGCCAACCCTAAGCTAATACCTGAGATCGTAATTCTTTCAATATCCAGCGTCTGCATCATGGCACACAAACCCTGCCCTTCTTCTTTCATTCTATTTTCTATGGGCACATGACAATTTTCAAAAATAAGCTCAGACGTAGGAGAACCCCTCATCCCCATTTTATCGAGTTTTTTTCCAACCGAAAAGCCAGAAAAATCTTTTTCTACGATGAAAGCAGAAATTCCCTTTTTTCGGTCTTCAGAGGTTCGAGCATACACGACGAATATATCCGCAACAGATCCATTCGTGATAAAACATTTTTCTCCGTTTAAAATATAATGATTTCCAGATTTCACAGCTTTTGTCTTCATACCAACCGCATCGCTACCTGCCCCAGGCTCAGTCATAGCCATGCCACCTATTTTTTTTCCACTGATGAGATCAGGCAGGTATTTTTTTTTCTGTTCACTTGAACCATGAGTCGCAATCCCATTTACACAGAGAATCGTATGAGCCAAATAGGAGAGAGCAAACGAGGCGCTGACACGTCCTAATTCTTCCATCGCGATAGTTGCAGAGAGCACGCCAGCCCCTGCCCCCCCGTCTTTCTCGGCAGCTGTAATACCTAATAATCCTAGAGGACCTAGTTTTTGAAAAACATTTTGTGGAAATTGATCCGTTTGATCAATATTAGCAGCGATAGGTTCTAGTTCTGAGTTAGAAAATTCACGAACTGACTCTCTAAGAAGTTTATGCTCGCTCGTCTCCATTCATCAAATGCGTATCACTCTGAGAAATTAAGTGCAAACAGAAAAATTATTTGTTCTTTTTTAGAATGGCATGAGTCCACATCGGCTGAATATCCAAAATCTCAAGCTCGTACTCGCCGTCTAAGGGTAGTAAGGCGGGAAAGCCCTTGAATGGCTTTTTAACAAAAAGAATTTTTTGATCGAACTCATACAGAGCACCCACACCCGACCAGGTACATTCAGTCATAGATGTAGCACAAGGAGAATAAAGAATATCTTTCAGGTGAAGCTTGCGCTGCGTAGAAGGGAGCAACGCATACTGCCCTTTTCGAAGCATAAATGGTTTTGTCGTAAACCACTGCGTTTTAATATCATCGTCAAAATTTTTTTGGGGCATCGATACAGACATCAAACTAGACATTGGAAAGGAGCCAAAAAAACCACCCATATCACTTGAAGATGATGCCTCCCCTATTCTGGCAGAAACAACATCGACGGGCAATGAACGCTCAAAGGTACGCTCTATAGGTTGAATAGGTCTAGAAGCAGTTTTTAGAGATTTAGAAGAAGAGGCAATACTTTCATTCACTTGGCGCTTTAGTTGAGAAAGCTCCTTATGTTTTTGCTCATAGAGATTTGAAAGAGCAACATACTCATTTCGGCTCTTAACGTAAAAACCAAGGACAGCTGCAACAAAGATGGATGCGGCCATAAGCCCCCAGGGCTTAGCCGTCATTGTGAACCTATTGAAAATAGGCGTGGCAATCTTCCTCTTCCAATCGTTGTTATCTCTTTCCTGAAGAATTTTCTGATAAATTTTTTCGATTCTTCCCTCAAGGCATCGAACCTCTGCGTCATTCTTGTCTCTACAAACTTGCAAAGCCCTATGAGCAAGCTTTAAAGCTGTCCATTCTTCCAAACAAGAGGCACAAAGATTTAGATGTGCCTCAAGCTCTTTTTTTTCAGCAACTAAACCTTCATTTTCATAAAGATTTTCAATCAATCTATTTTCAAACTGAGGGCACGCCATTTTCGTATACTCCATGAGTTTTTATATTAAGAGAGTCAAACACTCCAAAACTTTGAAGAGCTTTAGAGAGATTTAACAAAGCATAACGCATTCGGCTCTTTACTGTATTGATACTTTCACCGGTGACTTGCGCAATCTCTTGAAATGTTAAATTCTCTCTTTCTTTAAGCTCTACGATTTCTCTTTGTTCCAGGGGCAATCGCTCAACGGCTCTTTGCATCCAATACTCTCTTTCTTTTAACAAGTAGGCGTTTTCAGGATGGATTGCTTGTGGGTCTGGGATATCTGCCAAAAAAATGTCGCCATCTTTAAATTTTCTTTTTGTCAGATGCTCTTCCAGCGAAATAACTTTTCTGATTTTTCGCTTTCGGTATTCATCAATACACAAGTTTCTAGCAATCGAAAAAATCCATGTTGAAAACTTCATATTATCTTTGTAGGAGTCCAGTTTTTGATAGACTTTCATAAAAACTTCTTGCTCCAACTCTTCAGATAAGGGCTGATTCTTAAAAAAACGAAAAATAAAGTTATAGATCTTAGAACTATGTCTTTTCAAAAGTTCTTCAAAGGCTTCATACCTACCCTTTTTAAACAGCCGCACAAGATCTTGATCTGATAAAGTCTTTACCACTGCTGAGATCTCCTTCACATACCTTATTACTTTATTACGATTGCACTGTCTATTTTGGTGTGCATCCAGATTCCGCGCTGGAAAAGAGAACAGAATGTCGACTATATTTATCTGGCGATTTTGGGGCGAAAGCACGACCATGAAAAACGTCCAAGTCTGGGGCGCAATGTTTCTACATCCCTATCCCTTCTTGACGTAATATTCATACGTATAAACTTTTCACTAACTGACCCTTCACCGCCAGAAGTATCAGCTTGTGCAAGGTTTGTTTGAATGCGTTGGATCGATTCTAAATCGCTGCTACTCACTGATGGTTGAGTTGCCACAAGAGCTAAAATATCTTTAACAACTTGAGCTCGACTTTCCAAAGGAACATCACGCAAAAGATCTCGAAGATAGGGAGGTTCTGACGATTCAGATTGAATCACTCTCTGCAACTCTATTATGAAATTTCCTAAAAATTGTTTTACATTTTCAGAGCCCTTTAGTTTCAGATCTCTTAGTTTTATAACCGTGGAACGCACTTGCATCCGAAGGCTTCCATTTGGGTTATGAGAAAGAATCATTCCCACTCCATATGCATCCAAAAAATCCGATTGAACACGACAGCA
This sequence comes from Deltaproteobacteria bacterium, assembly GCA_016182335.1. Taxonomy (GTDB): domain Bacteria; phylum Bdellovibrionota; class JACOXK01; order JACOXK01; family JACOXK01; genus JACOXK01. The sequence continues at coordinate 6,972 of JACOXK010000014.1, forward strand.
ACCCGAAGCTATTTGATCAAGAATTTCTCCTTCCTCGAAATGTGAATAGTCAGAATCATTTAGTTTCAACCATTGCGCGTAAAACTTTCTATTATTTTCGATTCTTAAATCAAAAACTCCAAAACCATCTAAAACAGGAATTTCGACCAATCGCGCATCGGAATGACCAGAGCCTCGAACTACTGAAACAGCCATAGACTCTACATCCACTAGTTCAATCCCATCCATGGCTGAATAAGCCCCAGATTCTTTCCATTTCTCAAAAACACGCAGGTCAGCGCTGGATAAGAGAGTGTAAGCACTCAAGCTACTCTTCAAAGGATGAATAAAGACAAGACCATTCATCCACAGATATTTCCAATATGCTTCACGATACAGGGGCATGAACAATAGATCTGTTGAGTTCGTCGAAGCAAGTTGAGTTTGAAAAAAAAGGGTTATTTCTTCAGTGGCCTGGGCGCAAGAAAGAATCCTCAACAATAAATCTTTTCTAGAAGGAGGTAATCGATCATAATCATCGATGCCCAGAATGGCTTCTGCCGAATCGTTGGCAAAACGACTGAGAAACCGGACCAACGCCTCTTGCTGTTGTTCATCCAGTGCATCTTTTGCCAGAATTTCCAGCAAAAACTCTCTCACTAAAACCTCTTCTGCCTCAAGCAAGTGGGTAAAATCTTGAGATGTCATAACGCATTTTTCAAGAGCTGCAAGCATCTGAAAAAATCTTTTTTTATCGAGTAACTCAATGGCGATGTCCAGTTCATTTGAAAAATAATAAATGACATCCTCTCTTCTTGAAAATCCAAGTAAAATCTCTTCGACAAACCTTCTTCTTTCTTCGAACCAAGCCTTGGTTTGTGGATTATCATTTCTAAGCCCTATCTTTAACTGATTCAGATAAAATTGCAGCAATAAAAAATCCTCGTGAGTTTCTCCAAATAAACCCACCATTTGAAGAAGATGGGGAATCTGAGTTTCCTTCAAACGTCCAGTTAAAAATAAGTTTCGATAACGTTGTAAAAAGCGTGTTCGTTCTTGTACTCTGCCGGCATTCACATTCACCAATGTTTCATCACGTAATTTTGTTAAAGCCCTAAGAAAGAGCTTTTTTACACTATCAGGAGAAGTAACAACTTCTGGTCCTGATTGACGAACAAAAAATTGAACAAGCTGAGCATCTTTATTTTCTCGTTCGGTACAAGACTGAACAGCCTTTACCTTTAAAGTTTCAATGGCAGAAACCCCTGCGTCCCCAGGACTTACAATAAAGGCAGGATATGTTAGAATTTTTTCAACCAGAGGAATGAGAAGACGTGATGGAATTTTGCTGGCAGTATCCAGCACACGACCTAAATGATAACAAAGTAGTTCTTTAGAAAGTTCAAATTGAAAAATCCTGTCATAGGCACTTTGTGCCAAATCAAAATATCCCATATCGAGAAGATGTCTTGAAAGTAAAACTAAAAGTTCTGCTGAGTTGCACGTTTGGACCATCCTCTGATAAAGAGCGCCCCCCTCATAGAATCGAAGACGTGCCAGAAGCACAACACACCCCTCCCGTGCTACATTCTGAACATGGGGTAAAAGAGAAACAAGGTGCTGGATAAGATTCAATTGGCTTGTGCGTTGCGACCCAAAATCATCATTTTCTGGTTGTAGTACAAGGGTATTCTGGACAGTAGTTAAGCTTGTATCAATCAGACTTAAAACATGATGCAAAGGAAGTTGTCCTTGCCAATCTGCAGGTTGCTCATAGGCTCTTAAGAAATCACAAATTTCTAAGTAATAACCCCTTTGAAGAAGCCAAGTCATGGCAGTTTTTTTTTCCTCTGCGTTACCTTGATACAGATGATAATGGGCCTGTTCAGCATCTGTGATCTTGACAGCAAAAATAGTTCTGAAAGGACCTAAGAATATAAAAAAGACAAGTATAAATAATATGTTATAGATTTTAATCAATTGCACAAGAATGTCATTTTAACATATGTTAATTTTCATACAAGAACTATTTTTTAAAGTGAATTAAAAACTGACTTCTTCGAAAGATCAAGATTGGGAGCTCATATCTTTTTATCTCACTAACCCCCTTTTTCCCGTAACAAGTCGAAATCGCCCAGCTTGGGATGGCATTTCTTGTATTGTTCGAATGAGCTTTGTATACACGGCCTGTTGAAGTGGCTTTGTCCTTGAAGCATCATAATTTCGAACTAATTTATTCAAGCGTTCCATGAGACTATGGATTCTCTCTCTCCCATAACAAACATTGAGTCGCTCCCTAAATCGAGAAATCATAGAAACTACATAATTTTCACTTCCATCAAACAATCCTCTTTGAACTGCATTTTCCAGCAAGTCAGGCGCGTCATTCTGACCTGAGATAAGAAGACGTAGCAAACATCGCAATAAAACGTTAGACACCCACTGCGCTGCAACCCCACCTGCACCCCATCTTGAATCAAGAAACTGCTCTCTAAGAAGCTCTTGTGTCACGCGAGTATCATCATTTTCACCTATAAGTTCATAAACTAAGTTTAAGAGCAACCCCTGAATAGATGGGTGCTCACTTGTTTGCAGCGATGTCACATCAATACCTTCGTGTGTGCAGAAAAGACTTATAAAACCTTCATGCTCAAGAACCACAACACCGATGTGCTCTTCTCTTAAAAAATCAGCATCTGGAAATCTACGTGCTATTCCTTCTCCAAACCTTTCTAAAATTTGTTCGACATCTAGCAGAGCAGCACTGTTTTCTGTCCCTGTTCTTAAAGTCCATTCATCAGGCAATTTCCCATTTTCTATGAGCCAATAGAGGTAGCTCCTCTGATCTACGTGCTTTGTCATATCGAAAACCTGGTACCCAGCCCGCAATCGAAAGCTTGAAGGAAATAGACCTACTTCTTCATTCATAAGATGCACGAATGGGTTAGTTGCAATTTTGAAATTAATAGGCAATTGAGTGTCGTCAAAATGTCCCACGCTGCGGGCTTGTCTTAAAATTTCGTCGTTTTTAGAGTTGGTCCAAACATAGTAAGTCCTCGAAGAAGTTTGAGCAAAGAATCCAGGAGCCACACCCCTCAATCGATGCCTTTCTTTTAAGGCACTTTGTGCGGCCTCGTAGAGGCTACGATCTTGCTCAATACCAGTCTGCCTGAGTAAAAAAACTTCTGTCACTTGTGATGTTTTGTTAGAAAAAAGTTGTAACATTTTTAATTGATGAAGAAGAGATAAAGATGCATATTCTTCTGTAAGAACATGTCCATAAAAGTCACCTAAGCGATTTAAAAAAGCATAAAGCCTTTGTGCCATGGGGGAATTGACATCACATTGATTGTATAATCTCAACAGGTCCCTCACTGCATTTTCACCTCCAGCCTGCGATGCTGTATAAAGAAGCCGTTCGATACAATCCAGATTAAAAGAAATTCTCTCAACACTTCCTTCAGCACGGCGCACATCGCGCAAGAAAATGCCCATGGCTTCATCGCCGCCTATAGCCACAATGGCATCACGGGCTGCCAGCCTCACTTCCGAATAAGAACTAAATAAATAATAAAGACTAATCACTTCAATGTTTACAGCACTGCCAAATGAACTTAGTAATGTAAGTACAGATCTCTGTAGAAGAGCGTCAGAAGAATCTGCATCCCTCAAAACAGTGTACAAAAAACGCGCCCAGGGACTTTCTAATAAGGCACGTTCGTGGGCTATCCAGTCTTGTCTCCTCATATTATCAAGCATAGTACTCTCAGGCGCCAAAACTGTACCCCCAAGTATCGAAAGAATCTGGTGTTCAGGGGCATGCTTCATTCTTGAAAGAACACCTACAACGGGACGATCAAGAATTTTTTCTAAAACAGCTCTTTCCTCACTGGACACATGCTCATCAGCCAAAAAACGCCTCAGTATAGGTTCATGTGGCCCCTGAAACACATGACGTCCTAATGCCACTTGAGCCAGTTTTCTTTGAGCCTCAGTAAGTTCAGTACGTGAAGTCGCCCTCGTTTTCCCTGTTTGAATAAGTGAAATCAGGAGGTTGACACTTTCCCGACACCGCAGCTCTCCTAAAATTCTTAATGCCTCTTGTCGTACTGCGGGTGAAGTATTGTGGGCTTCCAGAACTGCTTGAATATTTCGAGTTGCCTGAATGGGGTGAACTCCAAAAAGGCACCTCAAAACTTGCACACAAGTTGTCTCATCATAGAGTTCTGGATGACTTATTAAGGTCAGAAAAATATCGTCTAGAACTTCTTCAAAACCCATTTCAATAAGAGATTTTGATAAGGACACAAGATAGGACGCTTGGGGAGTTTCTAAAACAACTGTTTCAAAAAAAAGAGGATAGGCGTCCTCATAGTGATTCAGGGCTAGTAGGGTAGCTGCAACGTGTCTAGCATGTCCATACAATTGAGGAAGTAAGTCGAGAAGAATATGATTAACTTTAGCCCGTTCAGACTGCAAACGAAAGTCTCGTACCACAGAGGACGACAGATATTTTACAACAGACTTAAGTACTTCCTCATGGACTGAAACATCGGAGCTTAAACTCAACATTTCAAGGACAGATCGAAGATAGGTACCTTTTGAATCTTGTAGCAAAAAACAAATGGCTAACCTCTGTGTTTCAGGAGACCCTCTGTGAAGAGATAAAACATACTGTCTTTCAAGAACACTGTTGGAACTAGGAGCGGCTTCATCGTTACAAAATACGCAGGCAATAGGAGTAGCAACGATCAAGAAGAGAAAAATAACAATTTCAATAAGAACGGCCTTATAAATCATGTCAAATAACTAAAAAACGATTTACATTTGATGCTGCTACTCTGTCAAATAATATAACGACCACAGACATATGACGCAGTTTATGACGCAGTACGTAATTTTATGAAAAAAAGAAGGCACTCATCTTAATGTGCTATCTTTCTCAAGTAAAACCAGATAGTTATAATTTTTGACACGACACATGGGCTTTGGTATTAAGCTGTTCTCTATGAAGTTTAAAAAATACACTGGAATATGCCTTCTTCTTCTCGTAGGCCTCACTCTTCAAAGCTGCTCTAAAAGTGACAACTCTCCTACGAGTCTTATTCCTCACGTTCAGCCCTCTTCAGAAAACGACGTATCAGCATTGTTTTTCACTGGGGAGCTCACGGAAGAAAAATATGTTAAAATTTTTGATTATTTCAACCGAGACAAAGCCTTTGAAGAGGTTGAGAGCCTTTTCAAAACCCCTGAAAGCATCCGTGCTTCGGTACAGCTCTTCAACGGAGTTTTTAATGACAAGCGTTTGCGCAGAGATTTTTCAAACTTCATTCAGCAGATAGATCTTTCATCTGAAGGTCGCACTTCTAGTTCACTGCTTGATTTCTTTGCGAGTTTATTACAATCACAACCATTTGAAATTTTTATGGGTTGGAATGGCCAGAGCACATCCCTGGCTCGTTACTTTCTGGATCCAAAGCTAAATCTAACAAGCCCGTTTGCAAAGATTTTTTCACTGAAGTCTTTTTTTGAACTTTCACAACATCTGACAGACTTTATCAATACAAAAGAATTCCCGGAATTTATCTCTCGTATGGGGAGCTTTCTCAATGCGTCTTCTGCGAATATTTCAGGAGCTGTATTCACAACCGATCTTATAAGAAAGATGGCCGATGGAAGTTTTGATTTTATTGCATCCAAAGATCTTGCTCAATTGGCCAGGAATGGTTTTTTCTACCAACTCCACAAAGCCCTTGAACGTACAACCTCAACTTATGGAAAAAGATTTCTTGAAAGCAAGTATCCTCTGCCTTTAGCTGCGGGGGATGTTTCAACTCAAGAATCTTATTCTTCACTTTCTGTGCTTCTTTCAAAACTTCTGAATACTTCGTCTTTGAGTGTCAAAGAAAGCGCGCACAAAATATCAGATTTTGAAGGTCTTATGAACCTTGGGTATTATCTGAATCGCCCTGTTCATTCGGGGGACAACTACCAACTCATCCTGTCGCTGAGAAAATTTCTGTCACGAATGGTAAGCTTCTTTAGTACAACCACAGACCCCAACGAAGATGAGTATCAATATGAAGAGGACCCTGTCAGAAACCCACTCTACGAAGAAGATGTCATTGTTGAAAGAGTTAAAATAATTTCTACCTATTATTTAGCCGTGCTTATTCTTGATTTAGAATGGTACGATCCAGTATATTCCTCTCTTTCTGACCCAGAAGAAAAATACGATTGTATTCAAAAGAAAGTAAAATTTGATTTATCTACGGATCCAGCAAAAAAAGAAAGTGATGAGGCTTTGCTATGCGCCAATCAGCTAACACTTTCAGAAGACTCGGCTAGTATTTCACAACAAAGACGTGACAAGGCTTTTCAACAATTGGATGTCACTCTGAAAGACTGGATCACCACATTACCCTCAAACCCGATCGTTACTTTTTTAAAGAAAATAGAGCAGGATCAAAACTCAAGTATTTTTAAAGAAGTTATAAGCCATTATGCTTCAGAATCTCTTTCTCATGATAAATTATGGAATACCATTCAAGAAGTAGTAAAAGACTTTAAAGAATTCAATAAACCCATTGATAAATTTCTTCGGGCTGCTGCTGGAGATGCCACATGGCTTGATTCTGCATTACATGAAGTTTCTGCTTTAAGAGACATCCCTTCGACGGATCGTCATTTAATTTCTACTATATTAGAAACGTATCAATTTTTATTGGACATTCCGACTGAAAAATACGTTACACCGTTTCCTGTAGAGCCACTTTCGGCATTTGCCATGGCTTTGGAAAATTCGAATTCCTATGATGTGCTCTTAAATTTCATTGAAAAATATCAGCCAAGACAAACTATCAACCCCATGGATTTCAAAAAACATCAAGTTCTCCTGAAAGACTTACTCAATAGATTGGTGAGGTCTCATCTTTTGGACTCGACTCTTTCAAGTGCAGCCGTTATTTCAAAAAATGTTGGTTTTTACGTGGATGGTTTTTTATTGGATTTATTCGGTGATCGGGATGACACAGAGAGCGATACTCTGAGCACTCCATTCCTATCGCACTTTAAGAAAATAGCCTTGGAGCCTGATTTTCAAACAAGTTTCACAGAATTCTTACAATCACTAGCAAACTCTTTTCAAAGCAAAGAGGGCATCAACAAATTCTCTCATGCCTATACTGAATTGCAAAAGTACAACCAGCGGCCTCTGTGGACATACATTCGAACCGAAGAAAATCTAAAACTTATTTTTGATGCCTTAGCTGCAGCTATTGATAGAGATGCACTTAATCCAGAGGCGCGTCATTACATTGTAAGAATTATTGAAAAAGGTGAAATGAAAAAATTAGTGAGCTTGTTATCAGAGCTCTTGAAATTCTCTCGTATAAACGAGTAAAACCAGGAGGAATCATATTATGAAAACAATGTCGTTATTATTCTGTCTTTTAGGCTTTGCGCTGGCCGAAGAGCTTCCCGTATCTAAAACAAATCCCATTTACAACGAAATTGTTCAGTACATGGATATGAGTGTAGCTTCTCGACTTGTCAAAGAATTGACTGAAAAAAACGCTGTTACAGTTTTTGATCACAATAACACCCCTCTGCTATACACAGCTGACGATCTTCTTTCAGACCCTGAAATTTTTGTGGACCCAAAAAAACCTGAACTTGGAAAAATAAGAAGATGTTTCAACGACAAATATCCATGGAATATCGGCTGCATTGCAGTTCATAGGGTCGGCTCTCCCAAGTACGCGCCTTTCGTTCGCAAAGTAAAGAAACCTTCCGACCCGAATTCAGTGGATGCACTTGCTGATGAATCTGTGGGTATTGGCATTATCGATATGACAGAAAATGAAGCAAGGCGCGGCGGATCTGAAATTGACATTCTTAACTTTTTTAAAAAATTTGAAAACTATCAGGATTTAGCTGCCATTTCTGAATTTTTCAAAAACACAAAGGAACTCACGCAAGAAGATCTCATCTCAAAAGGTATTCAACCTGATGGGGACCTTGGCTTTGGTACATTCTATCAAGCAAGCCGTATCCAATTAGGAGCCGTCAATTACCAGGCTCATCAAACGCTTCGATATAATGTATCCCGCCATCCTGATACCGGTGTTATCACTGTCGCTTGGCAAGAAGATCGTCGTTTTGCTAATGATTCTGGCTTCATGGTCTTTCCCTATATGGACAAGAACTCGCAAAGTTACAGGAAAACACTTATTAGTTATAAAGAAACTGTTGAAGAAACGAATGAGAAGGGAGAAATCGTTGAAATACTTATACCTATTTATAATTTTGAGAAAAAAGAATTTGAGAAGAAGTGGCTCACAGAGAAGCGCTTAAGAAAGATTTTTATTTCTAATGACCATTTTAATACTTGGATGGAAAATGAATTTAAAGCTAAAATTCTAAACAATGAAAAAAATAAAAAAGATTGGATTGACGGAAAATATGAACTCTTCAATCATCTTGTAAACTTAGAAGATGGACCAAACTATGGAAAAGCTTTAGAAGATGGAGACGAAATAGAACTGATTGGGCCTATTTATGATTTTAAAAAAAATGACTTTGAATACTGGTGGAAGACCCGATTTTCTAAAAAACATTTTCCTTCTCCTGAGCAATTTAAGAACTGGAAAGAAACCATTTTTAAGACTCACATTTTAGATAACACAAAGAACAAGCAAAATTGGATCGATGGGAAATATAAATTACATAATAATCAGTTTGGCATTGCAAATGTTTATGTCCAATCTGGATACTTGCTGATCATTCCCTACAAACCTCATCAATTCATTGTTGTGCAGCAACTTTACATTCGATTAGACGAGAACAAGTTTAAGGAGTTAAGTAGTGTGAAATTGGACCTTCGTTATGACACACAGGTTCGTTTCATGACAGCTGAGGCCAGCGCTATCAGGCGTGAAATATTAGATGCTTTGAAGAAAGAAAAAAAAAATGACACGGCTACATCAAAGGATTAGAAAGCTGTACCGGTTGCTACGTTTTCACGAATAACGATAACTTTGATTTGTCCAGGATAAACCATTTCGTCTTCAACGCGTCTTGCAATCTTCTGGGCAAGTTCTTGTGTCTTGGCATCTGCTACTTTCAGCGCATCGACGTAAACTCGCAGTTCTCGTCCTGCATGCATTGCATAGCACTGTGTGACCCCATCATAGGAAGTGGCAATTGCTATCAATTGATCAACACGCTCAACAAAGCTTTCAACCGCTTCTACTCTGGCGCCAGGTCTACCACCACTTAAAGCGTCAGCAGCTTTGACAATGTCATCTAAAACAGTCTTTGGCTTGTATTCATCGTGATGAGCCCCTACAGCGTAAGCAATATGCTCTTTTTCGCCATATTTAAGAGAATATTCAGCACCAATAACAGCATGCCCGCCCATCCCTTCGCCCGGATCCATCAATACTTTGCCAATGTCATGGAGAAACGAAGCCCTTCTGGCATCCAGAACATTTTCTCCAAGTTCGGCTGCCATAAATCCAGCTAGAAAACCCATTTCAATGGAATGATGGTAAATATTTTGATTGTAGCTATATCGGTACTTAAGCCGCCCAGACACTTCATAAATTTCAGCAGAGGCTGTCCCCATTTCTAAAACTTCAAATGCCAGTTTTCCATCTTCAAGCGCTTTTTTAATTAATTTTTTCTCAACATCAAGAATAACTACTTCAATATTTTGAGGATTAAAATGATCCTCTCTCATAAGGCGCAAAAGGGACCTCCTTGCAATTTCTTTTTTGAAAGAATCCTGACTCACAACAGTGACTGAGCGATCTTGGTCCTCAAAAGTAAGCTCTACGCCACACACTGTTTGAAAGGTTTTAATGTTGCGCCCCATCCGGCCTATAATCTTTCCTTTGAGCTTTGAGTGGCTTAACGGCAAAACAAATTTTGGTTTTGGTCCGATAGGATCCCCAGAAAACCGGTTCATAGCATAAGACATAATTCTCTTAGCCTGCCGCTGCGCAGAAGCTTGCACTTCGTCATCAAAGGCTTTTACAAGCTTTGCCTCATCATGCCGAACTGCTTCTAATAAAGAATTACGAATATCCTCCTGAAGGGAGGCCCTCTTACAGCGAGCCTTAGCTTCAAGATCCTGAATGAATCTATCGCAAATGCTAGTATACTGATTTTCCAAGTGATCCATGAAATCTTTTTTTTGAGAATGTTGTGACTCAAGACCTCGAACTTGTAATAGGCGACTTTCAAGATACGCCGACCGCTGATCAATATCCCTTTGCCTTTGTTCAAGTGTTTTTTCCATCTCTTGAAACTGCAAAAGCTGTGACTTTGAAGAGTTTTCAAAATCACGTCTGATAATCTTGATTTCAGCCTGGGTACGAATATCAGCTTGCTCTTTTGTTTTCTTTGCCTTCTCAAGGCTGGTACTTAACAGACTTTTAGCTTGTTCTTGGACTATAACACGGCTGCTGTTTACCTTATTCTTTTTGAAAAAATGGAACACAAAAAAAGAGAGCAATCCTGACACCCCCCCAACCAGAGAAGAGAGCAGAGCAACTTCAATAAAACTCAAATGTCCCATAGATGTAGGATTGAAACTAGCCTATATGTATTGCCTTTTCAATGCCGAAAGATGATATGTCATTCAGTTCCGGATGACATGGGGCTGGAACATAATTTGCATAAACAAAACGTCATCTCATGGTCCATTTTGTGAGTTTTCTCATTTTATTAAGTTTTTCTCTCCCAATTCTTGCCGAAAACGGCTCCGTAGATGCGCCCCTTACACTAGAATACTCTTCCTCAAATCTTGAAAGTCTTAAAAATGAAATAGAATCACTCAATCAAAATCCTGCCAGCAATGCACTGCTCATCGAAAATAACATAGACAGCGCTATGAAAATCTTACAAGAAGAACCTCCTTTCTTATTTGTTGAAATTGGATTGGATTCATGGGTTGATGCCAAGAGTTATTTTATGAGGCTTGCCATCAATCTTAAAAAGAGCGGATTTTTAGGCATAGACCGCCCCTTCAAAACACTGGATGTAAAAGAGGATTTTCTGTGGCTCAAAAAAAATATTTATCAGATTATTATGCACCCAGAAGCCATAAAGATTTTAGGAACACTCGCGGGACATTATTTTGAAAAAGCAGATTTTTCAAAAGCTTTGTATTTTTACAACATTCAAAATCAGCTCTTACTAAACAGAAAAGATATCGAAAAAAATAAACAAAACATCTTAACAACTTCTGAGTATTTAGGAATTAAAAGTAATGAGAAAAGGTTTGTCCCTCAGGATGTGTCCGTTGAAGAAATTCACTTAAATTCTGAGGGTAGTTCAATCACTTTATCCAAATCTAGCGAAATCAATCTTCCTTTTTTAAGCCAGGGTTCGTGGGAATACAAACTCCAAGACATCCATGTATCAAAAAATTATGTTTTTCTTAACTTTTCGATCCCTCATCCTTCAAAACCGGGCGAGACCTCTGAAGAAGTTCTCTGGGTTTTAGATCAACATCATCAATTATATCAGGAGCTACTTTTATTTCAGAGTCAACCAGGTTTTTTTCTTTCTAAACCTTACCTAGATCCTACTGAGCACTTTGTGTATTTTACTACGAGTGAAAAAAATGGGCTGTACTTATATCAGTACCAATTGACTCCATTTCAATTTATTAAAAAAATTTATTTGGGCACAACGCTTCGAAAAGTAAATGATTCTAAAAGCTGCGATATTATTGTGTTCAAAAATAAACTCGTTGTAAACAACCAAAATGGGACCCTTTTTATTCTTGATTCTGATTTAGAAAGCGCCTCGGCCTACGTTTACAATACATCATCAAAGCAAGATTCAAACCCTGATAACGATGTTTACTACTATACTTATGATGAAGGCGATGCGTTGACTAAGTGGCAAGGTCACTTAATAATTCATCCAAGAAATTTCTCGAGAATTTTAAGTTTTGATATCATTCAAACTTCGGGGATTGAAATACTTCAGACTGTTCATAACGACGTCACTGCCTTCGACCAAATTTTAGGTACCTACAATGATATTCTCTACATATATCATCCGGCACTTGCACAAGTCGGTGGCTATCAATGGCTGGATGACACAAAACTTATAATGACGCAAAAAATTCACCTTCCCGCTTGGGTAGAAAATATAAAGTTGAATGGAGCAAAATTGATTTACAACATTAAAAATAAGCTTTTCATGTATTCATTAGATGATAAAGATTTATCTCAAACCAAAATATATCTTTTTGAGGGCACAAATGAGTCTCTGATGGATTCTATTGTTACTGAAAATGAAATTTACCTTAAGGAAGTAAAAAAAGTTAAAATCTATGATTTTCAGCAAACTAGTCAGGGGCCAGATCCATTCAAACTTGTGAGCTCTCTTTCTACAGATGAAGAAAAATTAAAATATCTTCTGATGCAATGTAATGCCCCTTCTAAAAATGTACGATACCAAGCGTCGCAAAAAATACTCAATCTTGGCTATGCCACGATACCAACCCTTCTGACTCTCTCAAAAAAAGAACATGCGTTTTCTGTCAGAAGTTTATTACAAAACTATCTTGAAAAAACTCTTGACCAAGAGTTTTTTGAATTCCAATCCGGTGATTATCCCTTCTTATGGGCTCTTCTGGAATGGGGTTTTGAGAACTACACGGACCCAAATTCTCAATGGAAAATTCTGGAAACACTTAAAAATCTCCTGCCCAATAGAAATGGAATTCACTTGATAGAAAAAGCACTCACAAGTTCTAATTACACCCTGCAACGAACTGCTCTCAAATGCCTTTTTGTTCAATCTCATGAGCAAGAGCTCCATGATGACATTCTTCAAATGCTTCAAAGAATATATCCAAAGCCTGAAAACATCACTCATAGAGAGATTATTTATCTTCTGTGTTTCATCATTGCTAAAGAAAAAGCCCTGCCTTATTTGCAGATGCTTGCAGGCTCAACAAATGAAGAAACCCAACGTCTCATTCAATACGTTTTAGAGCCTGGCACATGGGACTGTAAAGAATTTCTTGAAAGTAAAATCTTTGAGAAAGATCTTGTCGGTTCTGAAACGGCAGTGATTTTACTAGCCCTCCAAAAAGATGAGAGCGTCCATCAATTTATCTTTTCACGCTGGACTGATTTAAGAAAAAAACTGGGGTATGTTTTGAGCCCTAAGCTGCTAGATATTATTTTTTCTGATAAAAGAAAAATACCTCTTGCAATGTCACGATATCAATTTCTGCTGGAAAGAATTAAAGATGTTCATGAGCAGGCAGAAATCAGAGCTCAAGCTCTTCTCCATCTCTTGTCAAAATCATTGTGGGAAAAACTTACTCAAGAGCAGAAAGATGAAGTGATGGAGGCACTAGATCAAAATGTAGATTCTTTTAATTTATTAAGTTCATTAAACCAATTAAACATAGAAGAAATCCTAAAAGCTCTATCCCCAATACATCATACAGCAGTTTCTTCTTTTATTTATAATTTCTTCTCAAAGGGAGTTCACTCAGACATAAATTTGGCGCACGTTGTTCTAGCACTTGCCCATAGAGAGACAATAGAAAAAATTCAGGTTTGGATTATAGAACAGGAGCCGAAGAAAAAAGACAATGTCCTCTATTTGAAGACTTTATTAGGAGACAAAAAACCCTTTTATGACCATCCCAGCGAAGGTCTTCTTAAAGTTCTAATAGAATCTCCTCTCACCTCCTTATCTAAAGAAGAAAAAAGAGAGATCCTGTACTCTACACTCCTTAATATCACAAGTTCACATCTTAAATGGAGAGCTCTGATCTATTTAGTTGATCCAGCAACATGGGTGGAATTGAATGCAGACCACAAAGAAAAAATTATTGACTATGTTCTCACTCATTTTGGATCATTCCCCTATTTTACACCTATTGCTATGCCGGCACTTTTTGTGCAAACAAAAGATACACAGTTCATTCCCTTACTCGTTCATCTCACTTTAATCAGCGCGACCTACAATAAAGTCGAGCCTGCACTAGGGCTTATGCATCTAGGCTATAATAAAAATGAAAGTTTAGATCTTAAAACTGACGCGCGATCGGACTTGTATCTGGCAATGGCACGTCTTGATCGAAACACCTTTGAAAGGGTCATGAACGATTGGTCACGATATAGATCTGAAAGTTTTATAAAACTCATTCTTGCCGACGAAAACACGGCCCTTTCGATTATGGAAAAGATGGACTTTGCTCAAATAAGACTACACGACCCTCATGAATCTTCAATCAACAAAACAGAGGCGGCCAAAAGTGTCCTAACTCAGTATTGGAATCAACTTTCAAAAGATGAGCAAAACGCATC
>JACOXK010000003.1 GCA_016182335.1 Deltaproteobacteria bacterium
TTTTTAGAAACAATAACTATCGTTTTGAAGTCCCTTTCATTTTCGGAAACTGCCTTAAATATGGCAACCCGTTCTGCGCACACCGTCCCACCTAAGCTTGCATTTTCAACATTGCAACCCGTAAAGACTTTACCTGTCTTGGTAAGTAGGGCAGCTCCTACTAAATAATGTGAATAAGGGGCATAAGCACACTCTCTTACTTTTTTAGCCTCAAGGTAGAGTTTTTTATATTTTTGAGGAATCATTGAGGTAGTAAGGATATCACTCTCTCGAGAAGTTTAATAAAATTTTCTTTAACCCGAGAAGCTGTTTGAATGACAGCAAGATGATCCAATCTTTCATTATGAATTCCTGCAGCCATGTTTGTGATACACGATATTCCACACACGCGAAGCTGCAATTGATTGGCAACAATAACTTCAGGAATAGTAGACATCCCCACAGCATCAGCGCCAAGCGTTCGGTAGGCGCGAATTTCAGCTGGAGTTTCATAATTGGGGCCGTGAACTCCAACATACACTCCTTCATGAATTTGGTACTGAAGACTATGAGCTACTTTTTCAATAATGTTGTTACAATCTCTATCGTAAGCAAAGGTGAGATCTACAAACCGTACAGATCCATCCTGCGGAATGGGGCCACGTAAGGGGCTTGTTCCCATAAGATTAATATGATCCTTAATGATCATAAAATCTCCAGGATTGTATTTTTGATTGATACCTCCAGCAGCGTTCGTCACTAAAAGAGTTTTAATGCCAAGTGCTGCCATGACACGAGTTGGAAATGTAATTTCGTCCATGGGATAGCCCTCGTAATAATGGAACCTTCCGTTTTGTATAACCAAAGGGATTCCTTCTAGAATACCAAAATCGAGTTGCCCTTGATGGCCAGCAACCCCAACATCGTGAAAATGGGGAATGTCTATATAGGAAATACTTGTTCGTTTTGAGAGCATTTTTGGAAAGTCTCCAAGCCCAGAACCCAAGATGACACCAATAGAGGGGCGGAGTGCAGATCTACTTCTCAGAAACTCAACAGCTTTCAAAACGTGAGGGTTTAATGACATTAGAGCATTAAACCTGCAATGTTAGCTGTCATGTAGGATGCAAGAGCGCCACCAATGAGAGCTCGAATTCCAAGCTTTGCTAAATCATGCCTGCGATCTGGGGCAATCCCCCCAATGCCACCTATTTGAATACCTATAGAGCTAAAGTTAGCAAAACCGCATAAAGCGAAAATAGTAATAACCTGTGCACGATTGCTCATCTGTTCTGCGACTTGTGAGAAATTGATGTAGGCTACAAACTCATTCATAACTATTTTCTGGCCTAGAAAGGTACCCACTTGAAAGCACTCATTCCAGGGCACTCCCATAATCCAAGCAAAGGGAGCATTCAGAGCCCCAAAAATAAAGTTTAGGTTTAATTTTTTTTGTAAAAGAAAAGAAATCCAGTTCTCCTGCGCTGAAAACCCTAGATATCCCAATCCCTTTGCTAGACCAACACCCGCCCAAGTCACACAAACATCTGCTAGAGAGACAAGAGCTAAGAAGGCGATCAACATAGCGGCGACATTTAAGGCAAGTTTTAATCCACTTGAGGCACCTGATGCAGCAGAATCAATGAGATTAACATTTGCCTTTGGAATATGAATTTTTACTTCACCCATTGTGAGTGGTGTACCTGTTTCAGGAAATATAATCTTAGCAAGAACAATAGCTGCTGGTGCCGATAGAACACTCGCTGTGATAAGGTGAATTGGGCTAATGCCGAAACTTACATAAGCTGCCATAACCCCCCCCGCAACAGTTGCCATACCACCGACCATTAAGGTGAGAAGTTCCGACATTGTCATTGTTGCAACGTAGGGTTTGATAACAAGAGGAGCTTCTGTTTGACCCATAAAAACGTTAGCAGCGCAGGAGAGAGATTCTGCACCAGATACACCCATGAATTTTTTCATAACTATTGCCATCATTTTGACAATAACTTGCATGATATTCAGGTAATAAAGAACACTCATGAGTGCAGACACGAAAATAATAGTTGGCAATACTCTAAACGCAAAAATACCTAGTTGAGCAAAGTTAATAAAACCAAAGCTTTTGTCCCCAAAATTCTTAGTTTTATCGCCTAAATCTCCAAAGACAAAAGAAGCCCCTGCATTCGTAAAATCAAGAGTTGAAGAAACCATATCTCCCAAAAATTTAAAAACGTCATAGGTAGAGGGAAGGTGAAGATAAGTCTTGATAGGCAACCAAAATGTGGGTGTTGGGGCCATAACAAGCCAGACAAAGATTACCTGCAAAGCAACACCCCAAAAAACAACTCTAAATGGAAATTTTCTTTTATTGTTAGAAAATAACCAGGCTATAAAAATCAGAACAAAAATACCCAGAAAACTGATAACTTTTTGAATATCCATTTTCTAATCTCCTATTATTTCAGAAATGAGTTTGGGTTTTGCAACTGGTTCATTTCCAAATTTAAAAGATTTTAAAATTTGATCTACAAAACCACGAAATTTATCATTATCTCGATGATACACCGTCATCAGCGACTCTCCCTTATCGCAATGATCTCCTATTTTTTTATGAAGGACGACCCCAACACCGGGATCTATTTTGTCCTCTATCTTACTGCGCCCCGATCCGAGCTGGGCGCAACATTGTCCCAAGTGCTCGGTATTAATGCTTTGAATAAATCCAGCATCGCTTGATTCAATTTCATAGCGTAAAACACCCTCTAAGAGAATCCCAGGATTTTCAATAAAGGATGCATCCCCCCCTTGACGTTCCACAAGGTTTCTAAAAACTTTGAGTGCTGATTTCTCTGAAAGAGATTTCTTAGCTCCCTTCATGGCATCTTCAAAATTATCGAAGAGCCCAGCCAGCTCTAACATGTGAGCACCAAGATGTAAACTCAGATTGATCAGATCATGGTCTCCTTGTCCATTTAAAACCTCAATACATTCAATAACTTCTAAGGCATTCCCAACAGTGTTCCCTAAAGGCTGGTCCATGTTGGTGAGAAGTGCTCTGGTTTTAACTTTTTTGCGCTGACCAAGGTTCACCAATACTGTTGCTAACTCCAGGGCCTTCTCATAAGTTTTCATGAAAGCCCCACTTCCAAATTTGACATCTAAAACCAGGGCATCAAGATTTTCAGAAAGTTTTTTACTCATAATGCTGGAAGCTATCAGAGGTAAACACTCAACCGTCCCCGTGACGTCTCGAATGGAATAAAGAATTCTGTCAGCCGGTGCTATATCTTCAGTTTGTCCTCCCATGGCACAGCCCACATAATTTAGGATTTTCTTAAACTCATCCGTGCCTAAACGAACTTGGAATCCAGGAATGGATTCAAGTTTGTCGAGTGTGCCGCCTGTATGCCCAAGTCCCCTACCTGAAATCATAGGAACATAAGCTCCACAGCTGGCAACAAGAGGTGCGATGATGAGTGAGGTTTTATCTCCTACGCCACCTGTGGAGTGTTTGTCGATTTTTTTCCCTGAAATGGAAGATAAATCAAGAGGACTTCCAGAGCCCAACATGGCTTCAAAGAGGTAGAAGGTCTCATCATCATTGAGTCCTCTAAAAAAGATAGCCATGAGAAAGGCCGAGGCTTGATAGAGAGGAAAGCTCTCATTTAAAATACTGTCTACGAAATACTGAATCTCTTTGC
>JACOXK010000015.1 GCA_016182335.1 Deltaproteobacteria bacterium
TTGCACATGGTAAGCTTTATTACACTTCCTGCCATGGTAGGTCTTATGGTTCTCTCTGAACCACTGGTGCGCATTTTTTTTGAAAAAGGTCATTTCACATCAGCTGAAACAATTGCGACAGTGAATGCTATGATGTTTTACTCTGTTGGGTTATGGTCCGCTAGTTTACAAAGAATAGTTGTTCCGGCTTACTATTCATTTCAAAACACGCACTTTCCGGCATTTGTTTCGTTTTCATCCTTGGGAATTTTAGCCTCTTTGTGTTTTTTGTTTATCAAACCCTTAGCACACAGCGGGTTAGCCTTAGCAGTAGCGTTTTCATCCATCTTTCAAATCAGTGTTTTGCTTTGGTTTTTTAGAAAAAAATATGTTTGTTTTCAGTGGAGTGAACTATTTCTTCCCCAACTCAAACACTTGGGTGCTGCTCTGTGCATGGGTGTCATACTTTACGCCATTCAAACAGAATTTCAGTGGAAAGGGGAAGGACGTTTCTCTACCAATTGTCTGATTCTTCTATGCTTGGTATCAGGTGGGATTATTTTTTATACTCTACTAAGTTATTTTCTAAAAACACAGGAGTTTTTATATTTACATCAACGTTTATTGAGAAGGAAATTAAGCCGATAGTATGAGAGGGTACCATACAAGAGATACTGTGATTGTATTTTGTGCAATTCGTTATAAATGTTTGAGATATATAGGGAAAATAGGATAACAACACAAGATTTCCACAGCTTATTCACAAAAATTGTGGACATGAAATGATGAGAGAATTTTCATTATGATGAAAAAAATACACGTACCTTTTTACAAAAAAATATTTGAATTGAAGAAAAAAAATTATCTTCAGATTGGACTTGTATTTCTTCTAGTTGCTTTCATTATGACTCTGTTTATTGTGCCCTCTTTTTTATTTCAACCCCCCAAATATAATAAAGGTGACTATGCTCTGGAAACGATTCGAGCGAGTAGGACTTATGAAGACATCATCGATGAGCAGTTAACTCAACAGAGAATTGTCGAAGCTGAATCTGGGGTTCACCCTGTTTTTGATTATGAACAGAAGCATTTTGAAAAGTTAACACAGGGAATGTCGTCAAGCTTCCAAAGTCTTCGTGAAAGAACAATAGTTTCAGAAAAAGAAGTATTGGATGCAAAGGTTTATTTTGAAAGCTCTGTAGGTATTAAAGTCTCCGATGAATTGTTTCGTGTTATAAGGGCACTTCATTTTTCATCTTTTCTTGAAAAAAATTTTCTTTCTTTGATGAAAGGGCTAGATGGAAAATACATTGTGGCTTCCAGACAAGGTTTGCCTAACGAGCCCATTCAAATCAGGCCAGAAAGTGGCGCAGAATATTTATTTAAAGCTTTATATGAGATTCTCTCTGTTAAACAGGCTCAGCTGCAGCTTGAGGAAGGTATGTCTGTATTTTTTGAAGCTTATAGAGTCGATGCTCGTCGCGAATTTATTGCATTTATTAAGGCTCTTGTCTCCCCTAATCTTACTTATAATAAAGAACAGAGTGATCAGAAAAAAGAATTAGCCCGTAAAAATGTAAAACCTGTAACGATTCGACTTGTGAAAGGGGATGTTATCATCAGCCGTGGAGAGCAGATTCAAGATAGGCATCTGGTCGTTTTGAAGTATCTGCTATCTAAGAAGCATAAGCACCGCATTTTTGCGATGATTTTTTCGATGACGATTATTCTTTTTCTGCTCATTTTTCTTTTGTTTTCCTTTGGGTCTTCAAATTTGCATCGGTTTTATGTGTCATTAAAAGATTTTTTCATCATGGTTTTGCTTTTGAGCGGGGCTGCAGCTTTTACAAAAATGCTTTTCTTCGTTGCCACAGGACTCAAAGATGCTTTTCCTCATGTTCCTCTTTTAGCCTATCAGTTTGCTATTCCTGTTGCAGTTACAGCAATGATCGTGCGATTTCTGCTCTTAAGTCCTCACATTGCTTTATTATTTTCTCTTGTTTTAAGTGTCATTTTTGGATTTATTTTTGAACAGGATTTTCTCTTCACAGTTTACGCATTTGCTGGGTGCGTTGTGGGAATCATGGGTGTATCCAACGTTACAGAGAGGGCCGATCTTTACAAAGCTGGCTTTAAAATAGGTCTTGCCAATGTCATTATGGTTTTTGCCATTGTGGTTATGAAAAGCTCGGATCTGACGTTTGTTGGAGCTCACGTCAAATATAATCTCATCGCCGGATTTTCAAGTGGAATTCTTTCTTCTATTATCGTGATGGCTCTGGTTCCAGTGTTTGAATATTTCTTTCATTACACTACAGATTTAAAACTTTTAGAACTTGCGAATCTGAATCATCCTCTTCTAAGGAGGCTTTGCTTGGAGGCTCCAGGGACGTACAATCACAGTATTTTAGTTGGAAACCTTGTCGATGCAGGGGCATCTGAAATTGCGGCTAATCCTTTGGCCGCTCGAGTGGGAGCCTATTATCATGACATTGGTAAAATTATAAAACCTGGTTATTTTATTGAAAATCAAGGTGGGATGGAAAATCCTCATAATCATCTGACAGCCAGAATGAGTTCCCTCATTATTACTTCGCACGTCAAAGAAGGGTTGGAATTAGCTCAACAGTATAAGCTTGGAAAACCTGTTAAAGATGCCATTGAGCAACACCATGGGCAGACAGTTATTCGATTTTTTTATAGAAAAGCTGTGAATACTCAAGACCCGCAGATGGGAGAAATAGATACAGAAGATTATCGTTATCCAGGTCCCAAACCCCAAACACGTGAAGTGGCGCTGATCATGCTGGCAGACGCTTGCGAAGCGGCAACTCGTGTCATTGAAAAACCTAATCCTGAGCGAATCCAAGCGGCCTGTGAAAAAGTAGTTTTTGGTTTTTTTCAGGATTGCCAGCTAGACGATTCTCAATTAACCCTCAAGGATTTGAATAAAGTGATTCAGTGTTTTACAAAGGTTCTTATGGGAATTTACCACCAGCGTATTAAATATCCTGCTGAAGAAGTGGCACAACAATCACAGGCGAAGCCGCCTTCAAACGTTCAAAAACTATTTAAAGCATTGGGCACCAGGGCTTCTGAAAAAAAATAGAGCTGATAACAGTTTTAGGTTGTATACTATTGATTATAGGTTTTTTTATTAAATGGCTATTTCAGACTCTTGACTTACAACCTATAATTTACAATTTCTAACGTTAGATATGGATGTCTGGATTCAAAATAATCAAAAGTTACAGCGCATTCCAAAAAAAAGGATAGAGGTTTTTATGAATGCTTTGTCAAAACATCTTGATTTGGAAAAAAAGGCGCCCTGTGAGATTTCAATTTCTTTTGTGACAGACCTGGAAATGAAAAAAATCAATACTAAGTATCGCAGAATTGCAAAAACAACAGATATTCTTTCTTTTCCTATGGATGACGTGTGTTTAGGGGATTTAGTTATTTCTGTGCAAAGAACTCGTCTTCAAGCGGAAGAGCGCAACCACAGTTTTGGGATAGAGCTTAAGCACCTTCTTGTTCATGGGCTTTTGCATCTTTTAGGCTATGAACATAAGGAAAACCCGGATCCGATGAGAGTTTTAGAAAAAGCGTTGCTACAAAAGACAAAAGGGTTTAGTTTATAGAAGCTGATATTGAAATCCCTCTGGTAGTGTATTTGCTTGCTCGGACAGCGCTCCTTGGGCAGTAGCCCTGCAGTGCGAACTCGCCGCAAACACACCACCAGAGGGATCCATAGCAGCATGTTTGTACTGGGATGAAAAAAGAGGTGGAGGAGACATTATGAACCTGAAAGAAATAAAAGTGATGATGAAAGATTTAACAGAAAAATTAGTAAAACTTCGAGATTATCTTTGACATAGATTCCAAAGAAAAAAAACTCATCAATATTCAAAAAGAAATCGAAAAACCAGACCTGTGGAATAATCAGGAAAAGGCCCAAAACCTTCTTAAAGAGAAAAGTCAGATAGAAAAAAATCTTTCTGAGTTTAATAAAGTCTGGAAAGAATTTGATGATTTAAGAATTCTTTTTGAGCTGGGTTGTGACGAAAATGATGAGGCTACCTTGCAAGAAGTAGAAACCAAGATGAGCCCCATGAAATCGAAAATTGATAATCTTCAATTTTATCAAACGCTTTCAGGAGAGCATGATGCCTGTAGTGCTATTGTTTCTATTAATTCTGGCGCCGGTGGAACTGAGGCAGATGACTGGTCCAACATGATTCTTCGGATGTATTTAAGATGGGCGCAGCGAATGAATTTTGAAACCCAAATTTTAGATATTACGGCAGGGGAGGAGGCTGGTATTAAAAACGTACTTTTTGAAGTGATGGGTGATTATGCCTATGGGTATCTTAAGGCTGAGATAGGTATTCATCGCCTGGTGCGGATTTCTCCCTTTGATGCAAATCAAAGACGACACACTTCTTTCTCAGCTGTTTTTGTGTATCCTGTTATTGATGAAGAAATTGATGTTGATATTCATGAGGCAGATCTTCGAATTGATACTTATCGCGCCAGTGGCGCTGGTGGGCAGCATGTAAACACAACTGATTCTGCGGTGAGGATCACTCATATCCCAACTGGAATTGTTGCTCAATGTCAAAGCGAGCGATCACAGCATAAAAATAAAGCTCATGCGATGAAGGTTTTAAAAGCTAAACTTTATGAGAAGGCTCAAGAAGAGTTTGATTCAGAAAGAAAAGAGCAAGAAAAGCACAAGAAAAAAATAGAATGGGGCAGCCAGATTCGATCTTACGTGATGCATCCTTATCGAATGGTGAAAGATCATCGAACAGGCTACCAAGTGGGTGATGTCGATAGTGTGATGGACGGGGATATTACAGCTTTTATGAAAGAGTTTTTGGTATCGTCATGAAAAATAACAATCTTGGCCAAGCTATTACAGAATACATTCTGATGATTTCTGTTCTCGTTGGTTTACTCATTGGTGCAGGGCTTATTTTTAATAAGCAACTTGCACCCATCTTTGCGGCACTCAAAGAGAGACTTAAATACAGTATTATAGGTGGGGGGCTTGAAGAGAGAAAAATGTGGCAGCACCGCAAGTCACAGGAGCAAGAGCCACAAGGCTCTCAAATCCCAGAATACCCTACAACACAACCCCAGAGGCGCCAAGGGGATACTTCCTCGGATTGATTAAATAATCAACACATTGTCTTAATTTTCAGACACAGAGCTAAGTCCCTAATGGGACTAAGACTTTTTTTTATACATTCGCATATTGTGTGAAGTTTGATCAATCAAACCCAGTTTAGCGTATTCATAGCTCAAGATCAAATTATATAAAAAGTATAGTAATAACAATATATTACAAGAATAATCTCCTACTTGGTATGATGTTTGCTCATGACAGATCCGCTTGTTGAATGGATTCAATAGGCAAGGGGGTTTCAAATGAAACAAAGGGATAATAGTCAATCGGGTTTTTTAACCATTTTCTTTCTTGCAATAGGTTCTCTTCTCCTAGTTCTTTCTGTTCGCGCTGAAGTATCAGAGGTAGTTGCGAATATGGACCAAGCTGAAGCCAAAGCAGTGCAGGGCATTGAAGCTCAGGAAGAAGCGCGCACCGTTATCGTAAGAGAAGTTATTGAAACAAAGAAACAAAAAAGTCCACTTTATATAACGATGCAGGGTGGACAGAATCGATTTGGTTATAAAAATAATTTCATCGATAGTAAGTATTCAGCAGGTGTTGCCTTAGGAGTAAAATTATTTTCAGGTCTAGCAGTGGAAGGAGAATTTCAATATTCTCATTATGAACTGCCTAAAGGGCTCTCAGGATTTGAAGTCACAGACCTCAGAGATAATCGCACGGGGCGTGTTCTTCGACGCAATGTTCAATCTGTTTATTACAATGTGGCATCCCAATATCGTGGCAGTGGCGGTTTGAAATATCGCATATTTGAGGAAGAGCTTGTATCACCTTTTGTAACAGGTGGTGTTTCTATCTTAAAGAGTCAGGCTAAAATGACTAACGGAACACTCAATCAAGGTGCCAGAGAATCTAAAATGGAAACAGCCCTTGCTGGCCAACTTGGTGGTGGTCTTGAAGTGAACTTAGGCAGCATTAAAATAGGCGCTGGTGTAAAACTCTTCAAACATATGAGTGGTCTTGATAAGCCTTCGTGGATTGATGCTTGGAAAAAGAGACACCCTCATCCAGCTGATTTAAACAATCAAAAGGAATTTTTCGAAGTCTTAGGAACAGTGAGTTTTGATTTATAAAAGATTCTGACGGTTGCCCAGGGGAAACTTTGGGCAATGAGCTAGTTTTTGCGGGAGCGGAAGCTAGCTTCAGAAGCGGGCAGTTATTATGTATCAGGGGGGTGACTGCCCGCATTAAATTCGACATTTTTTCTTGACAATCCAGTTCCAACTTCACTACAGGTTAACATTTGTAATGAAGAGAGCGGTTGCATGGAGTCTTTGTTTTAGCTGTCTACTAGCTGTTTTTCCCGTTCATGCTCAAGATTCTTTAAGTGAAACAGACCTGGTTATTGCACAGAATACTTCTGCATTGTTAAACCAAATTCTAGAGCCCTCTCATACGGACAAAGAAAATAATCTACCAGTTTATCAACTTCGAGACCTCATTCTTCAAAAAAACGCAATATTGTACGTATCTCAACCCGTTAAAATACAGGCCCGAAATATATTTTTAAAATCTGGTTCTAAAATTCACTTCTATCACGGAAAAGATTCCGTCCTGCAATGTGAAATTTTCCATGGAGCTCTTGATACCACAACTTTTCAGACTTTAGGCTCTGTCAGCGTTGAACCCCACCCATCATTAATGAATCCTGCAGTTTTACCTTCAACCTTTAGCGGTCCTGCTGGTAGTGGAGCCGATGCTTTTTATAATTCAACTAGGGATTGGGCCACAGCTAAAGTTGGAGGTAACGGTGGCTGTGGTGCAAATGGAAGGAGTGGGGTATTAGCCGGAAAACTGAATATTTATGCCCACTCGTTTTATGGAGGTATGTTTTACGTCCGTGGGGGCAACGGACAGAAGGGAAGCCCTGGTCAAGACGGTGGAAACGGCGGTAACGGATTGCATATTCCGGGGCAATGGGAGGCGGGCAATTCAGTTTACCAAACAGTTCGTGCGGCTCGTCATGCCGCTGACGGTGGAAGGCCTGGAGCTGGAGGTTTTGGTGGCAATGGTGGCTCTGCTGGAACTATCATGATTTACGTAACACCCAAAAATAATTATTCAAAAAAAAATATTAATTTCTTTGTTGACGCCCAGGGAGGTTCTGGCGGTGAGGCTGGTAATCCTGGTCAAGCTGGAAATCCAGGGAGTCCTGGTTCTGCATTGATTGAAAGAGACGGTATGTTTTACGAAACACTCACGGGGAGTTCTGGGAAAAGGTTGAATGACCCCGTGGGACAAACAAGCGTTGGTGCTAGAGGAAGAGCAGGAACCGTAAGTATTATAGAAGAACCCCTAAAACCATGAAGGTGAAGTTTTTTTTAATTTTGAACATGATTCTTTTTTCTGGAATTCTCATTGAGTGTGGGGATGACCCAAAGACCTCAGAGCCCTCGAAAATCGTTCGAAACATCGAAAAAAATCTCGATATTAAGCTTGGATTTTTGTCTGATAAAGAAAAAGAGCTCGCATTGAAATCGATTCGTTCCTATTTTTTTTCTTTAAAAGCCGTGGATTGGGTTAAAGAAGAAACAGTTATTAGAAAGAATGTAAGTTCTCTTTCCATAATGATACCTTCTTACGTGCATGAGATTTTTCTCTCTGTGCAGGCGCTCAATAATTTCAAATATCCCCTTTATTCGGTGGAGAGGACACTGAGTGTAGACCGCGATATGGAAGTGTCTCTTATTCTGGAAAAAACAGGCTCATGAAGATCAAGATTATATTCCTAGTAGTGCTCATAACTTTAAATAGTGGGTGTTTTGGAAGAAACGATCACTTAAGGGATCCAAAAACTACAGATCCCTTGGCTGACTCGCACGGATCAGTAGCAGCGGGAGTGGCCCCATCTGCTCAGAAAGATACCACTACGCAGGAGCGTCCCGATGTGACAGCTCCTGATATTCTCAATATAAGTACAAAACATTTTTTTCAGGAGAATGATGTATCCCAAGAGCTAGAATCTTTTACGGTTCCTTCTCCAATAGGACAAGAAATTATTTTTAAAAAATATGTTCACACATGGGGCGCATTAACTCCGCATCCAGAAAATATTCCTGAGTTTTTTGTTTTTGTAAAAGACCAAGACAGCGAGATAACATTAAAGCAAGTGCAACTGTTCTATAAGGTTAAAAGTGCTGATGAAAACATTTCGTGGGAACTTTCTGAATGGATTGAAGCTCCCTTGCAAATGTTGAACGATGGGACAAACCATTTTAGAATTCAGCTTTCTCATTTTAATTTGGGCCATGTTCATAAACTTGCAGGTACAAGGCATTATGAAATTGTAATGTATGCGCTGGACAAAGCTGGAAATAAGTCGCCTGAGAAAAATCTCCCATTTACAGTCGTCAATATGAAGCCTGTTTTGAATATGGAGCACCAGCCTCTCATGAGCGTAGATGAGGACCATAGTGTTAATGATTTTTCAGAGAAATTAAATCGTCTTTTTGTACCCAAGGGAATAGCCAAGAGGGAGGCTGATGTTCTTCTTGCACGTTACGTTTTTTCTGAAAAAAGTTTTGGCAAAGATCTCAAACTTAAAATTCAAGGCGGGGCTACGTGTTTCTATTCCCATGAAGCTCGCAAAGAAGATTTAAGCACTCCTTTACCTAAAATAAGTCCTGTTAGTTTTAAAGAGCGACTTGAAGTTCCTTGTGAACTTTATTGGGTTTATCAAAAAAAGACAGATGAAATTCCAGCAGCGATTCTTCTTCAGAGGGAGAAAGAAGTCGTTCTGCTCAAGGATCAAACTGATAAGCTTTCATTCCAAGTTATTTTACCCAAAGGTGCTGCAATATTACGACCTCTTAATGCTCTGAACGACAGTGGCCTTACAGTTCAGCATCAACCCCAGATTGATATAAAGATAGTCATTAAAGCTGTGTCCCCGCTTTTAGAGGATGAGTTCCAAACAGATTCAGAAAATTGGTCTGTTTTGCAGTACGAAAAAAACCTTCCTTTATTAAACTATGTTCAAAAATCAAACTAAAAAATACATGAAAAAAACTACAATGTTAGTACTTTGCAGTATTTTGGTAGTGGCTTCTATTACAGCTCAATTTTTTGTGGCTTTCGAGCGAGGACATTTTGTTCTTGGATATACTCTCATTCATTTTGGGATTTTTTTAGTTTTTCTTGCGGGTCTTTTTGCTGTTTTGTTTCGTTATTTTCGGGACAAGGAGAGGCAAAAATACGAAGTTAAACTTGATCATCTGAGTAGTAATTTAGAAAACATGGAGCAGCAATTGATTCGAGCTGCTAAATTAGCAACTTTGGGAGAATTAGCGGCTGGGGTTGCTCATGAGGTGATGAATCCCCTCTCATCTATTTCCAGCTACTGTCAACTTATCCAGAGGAAAAAAGAAAATCTTTCTGAAGAGCAGATTCGAGATTATGCGCAGAAAATCTCTGGAGAAATTTTTAGGGTCAGTCGAATTTTAAATGACATTAGAGATTACTCAACAGTCTGCCCAACAGATTCTGTTGAAGACATCAATCCTGATGAAATTGTTGATGAAACGTTGGAGATGTTAAAACTTGACCCCAGATTTAAGCAGGTTCAAATTGAAAAAAAAAGAAAGGCACAGAGCTTGTGCCGTGTTTCCGCTGAAAAAATCAAGCAGGTGCTTCTGAACATTTTTATTAATGCAGCGGATGCCATGCCAGGTGGAGGAGTTTTAAGGCTTTTATCATCTTCAACGATGCATAAGGGTCAAAAATTTTATCAGATTGAGGTTTATGATACAGGTTGTGGTATCGAAGAGTTAACGCAGAAAAGGATTTTTGAGCCATTTTTTACGACAAAACAGGATGGGAAGGGGACTGGTTTAGGTCTTTCTGTTTCAAAACGTATTATGGAATCTTACAAAGGAGGTATTTCATTTCGTTCACAACCGGGTTCTGGATCTGTCTTTATTTTAAGACTTCCGGTACTCTCTGTCCCACAGATCAAATCTATAAAACCTGCCTGACGGTTTTCGATTCAAAAGCCATGCCAAGTTTCAGAATGATAGAAGGCAAGGATTATTGACCACTACAAAGCACAGTGTTACTTATTTGAAAGCTAATGAAAGCTTATTATCACATTGCAGCTTTCCTAATCATTGTTGTCATTTCTATCTTTTTTCACACACAAGATTTTCGATGGATTATTGATCAGTGGCAAAACAATCCTTATTATCAGCATGGCTTTTACGTTTTTATTGTAACCTGTCTTTTTGGTATTTACAGACTCACTCAGGTTGAATGGGGGAGGTTGTCATCCCGTAGTCCGTTCTGGTTTTTGCCTTCTACCTTCTGGTGGGTGATTGCAGCGATCCTTTACTGGAGTGGAAGGGCTATTTCTTCGGAAAGTTTTCATTATTATTTAAGAACTTTGGCATTTCTATTCATGTTTCGAGGTCTGATTGGCTTTTGGCTTCGAGAAAGGGTGGCCAAGGGGTTTAGCTTTCCCATTTTTTACCCGGTACTAGCTATTCCTTTTCCTCATTTTGAGCAGATTTCAATGCTCTTAAGAGAAGCTACAATGTATCTTTCAACATTGATTTTTAATATTTTTGGAGTTGCTTCCTATGACCCGCAGAGTGGACTGATTGTGAGATCCGTGGCATTTCCAATTGATCAGGCCTTTACGGGAATAGAATCGCTTATTCTTCTAGTTACATTTGTAGTTTTGATTGTTTATATTTTTGAATCCAGGGAGATTCTGCAGGCACTTGTTGTGTCATTAGTGCTTCCGCTTGCATTTATTGGATGTAGCGTGCGAGTGCTTGTATTTTTAATTTTGGGTTATTTTTTCAACGAAAATATTGCAAAGACTTACTGGGATTCGTGGGCTACACCTACGTTTTACCTAGTTGCGTTTTTACTTATTGGTTTGGCTTGGATGGCACTTCGTTATTTCATTCAACGAAAATATCTAAAACAAGGATAAATTCTTAGCTGTTTCCTTTATTTTAACTTTTGCAGAAGGTTTTACTGCAAAATCAGATAGATTTTTAAGCGAATTTTTATTTTTCTTCTTTAAAATTTCAATCATCTTTAAGAAAGCCAAGCCTGTTAATTTGCAGTCCCCAATGGATCTATGGCGCGTGATGTCGTGTTCAATTTGAAGTCTTCTTAAAATAGCATCTAAGTTATGTTCATTTTCATAGAAAAATAATTTTTTGGACATCAGCATCGTGTCTAAAAAGTTGTTTGATAAAGGTGAACACCCAGCCCTCTTTAAGGAAGCTTGAATAAACCCCAGGTCAAATTTAGCGTTTTGTGCCACCAACGTTTTACTTCCGATAAAACTTAAAAAACGAGGCATTACGTGCTGAATCGGTGGGGCATCTTTCACATGCTCCTGTGTAATTCCCGAGATACGATGAATTTCTGTGGGTACTGGGCGTGTAGGTTTTACATAGGTTTCAAATACATCGTCTGTAACATTATTATTTTCAATTTTGATAGCTCCAATTTCTATAATTTCATGTCCTTCGTGCGGGTACAGCCCGGTTGTTTCAACGTCGACAACTACATAGCTCATTGAAGAGAGATCCATATTTTTAGATTGGCATTCATAGATACATTGTCAATGTGAGGAGTCATAAGTTATAAGTTGTAGGAGTTGTAAGTTATAAAAGGAGCTGTTTATGTCAAAAAAGTTTATGAATTATATTGATGGAAAATGGTGCGATGCAAAATCTAACGAACGTTTTGAAAATAGAAACCCGGCCAGGTGGAAGGAAATCATAGGAACGTTTCCTAGGTCCTCAAAAGAAGACATCAACCAGGCCGTTGAAAGTGCACGTGTGAGTTTTAAATCCTGGTCTTCAATGCCGGCACCTGCACGAGGAGCCATTCTTAAAAAAGTAGGAGACCTTCTTACAAAAAGTAAAGACGAAATTGCAAGTCATATGACAAGAGAAATGGGGAAAGTACTAGCTGAAACAAAAGGAGATGTGCAAGAGGCAATTGATACAGCTTATTATGCTGGTACCTTTACAAGACAACTCTTTACTTACACAGTTCCCTCTGAGCTTCCTTCAAAATTTGCAACGACAGTAAGACGCCCTGTGGGTGTGGCCGCCGTCATTACGCCCTGGAACTTTCCATTGGCTGTTCCCTCATGGAAAATTTTTCCAGCGCTGGCATGTGGTAACACGGTTGTATGGAAGCCAGCGGGGGACACGCCTCATACGGCCAATTTGTTTGTTGAAATCCTATTAGAAGCAGGCTTGCCTGCAAAGGTCATTCAACTTGTTCATGGACATGGTTCAGAGGTAGGTGGCCCCCTTGTTTCTCATCCCGATGTTAATCTTATTTCTTTTACAGGGTCCACAGACGTTGGCCAATCGATTACGAGGCAGGCAGGGATTAAAAAAATTTCTTTAGAAATGGGTGGTAAAAATGCCATAATTGTCACAGAAAGTGCCAATCTTGATCTTGTTGTCGATGGAATTCTGTGGGGTGCATTTGGAACAACGGGGCAGCGTTGCACGGCAACAAGCAGAGCTATAGTTCATGAGTCTGTCCGTGACAGGCTTCTTGCGATGCTGATGAATGAAGTTAAAAAACTTAAAGTTGGCAATGGGTTAGAGAAACAAGTTCAAGTAGGGCCTCTTATCAACGAATCCCAATTTAAGACAGTTCAATCTTACGTGGAAATTGGTCAAAGCGAAGGGGCACATCTTCTTGTCGGAGGCAAGGGGGACAGAAGCGAAGGATGGTTTTTTGAGCCTACCCTATTTAGTGATGTTAAGCCTGCTATGAGAATTTCACAGGAGGAAATATTTGGTCCTGTTCTTTCAGTGCTCACTTATAAGAGCTTTGATGAGGCTTTAGAGATTGCGAACACAAGCCGCTATGGGTTGTCATCTGCTGTTTATACGCAAAATGTCCGGGAGGCTTTTTTAGCTATCGAGAAAATTGATTCAGGAATTACGTATATCAATGCCCCCACTATAGGTGCCGAGGCGCATCTTCCATTTGGTGGCATTAAAGATACCGGGAACGGGCATCGTGAAGGGGGATGGATGGCCTATGATTTTTTCTCTGAAATTAAGACGATTTATGTGGATTACAGTGGAAGACTTCAGCGCGCACAGATAGATAATTATTAAAGCGTATTCTTTCATATTGTCATTAAGAGGGCTATTGCCCGAAGAATCGATATTCGTTTATTGTAAAGACAATCTAGATATGCTTAATCTTTTGTAATGAAAATTCTTCTTGCCAATGATGATGGTATTTCTGCTAAGGGATTGAATGTTCTAGCTGAGGCTCTTATAAAAATAGCCGACGTCGTCGTTATAGCTCCTTCTCAGGAGAGGAGCACTACATCACACTCTCTTACTCTTCATAAGCCTTTAAGAATTCATGAATTAAAACCCGGTTTTTATCATGTGAACGGCACACCTGCTGATTGTGTTTATCTGGGGCTTAAAAAAATTTACAAAGATCACAAACCTGATTTTGTTATTTCTGGAATTAATCGTGGCGCTAATTTGGGTTATGATGTTCACTATTCAGGAACGGTGGCTGCGGCAAGAGAAGCGGCACTCATGAAGATTCCTTCAATAGCTGTTTCTTTATGCACCAAAGGATCTGAAATTAATGAAATGAATTTTGATACTGCAGCCTCTGTCGCTCTTAAAATTGTTGATCTTGCCAAAAAGAGAACAATGCCTCAGGGGGTGTTTCTGAATATTAACGTACCTGATCGTCCACTTTCAAATATTAATGGTTTTCGATTCGTAAGAACAGGGGTTCGTGTCTATTCAGATCAAGTAATGGAAAATAAGGACCCACGAGGAAAAAGTTACTATTGGCTTGGGGGCCGATATATTGGCCATGAAAGTATCGAAAATACGGATTGCAGCGTTATTGAAGAAGGTTATGTTTCGATTACACCGCTTCAGATAGATTCCACAGAACATAGGTACCTTAAGCAACTCCAAGAACAAGAATGGGACATGGATGTTCAGGTCGGATTGTGATACAAGAGGGGGCTTTTAAAATTTAAAGTAATTTATTGAGTATTCCGATCAAGTATATAGAAGTACTCAATAATAACACATTTAAATACTTGTAGTTCTATGATAAAGCTCATTTTTTTCCTTTTTATCTTCATCTACTTTCTGGGGGGTTGTGCCCATAGAAATCGTATCTACATCTTGAAAAAGGGGGAGACCTTAGCGCAAGTGTCCCAAAAATATAATCGCTCCGTAGCTGACATCATTCGGCATCATTACGTCGAGATGGGAGACGGTCAGCATGCCTTTATTCCTGTCATGACTCGTGAAGTTTTTCTGGCAACAAAAGGCAAACATTATTTTGCTCCCAAGAGACAATTTATGTGGCCTGTTCTGGGCATTGTAAGTTCAAAGTTTGGTAAGAGGTGGGGCAGGATGCATGAAGGTATCGATATTTCTGCACCTGAAGGAACTCCCATTCGTAGCTCGCAGTCGGGAATCGTGATTTATAGTGGAAATGAGGTGAGTGGTTATGGTAACTTAATCGTTATTTCTCATAAGTCAGGTTATGTATCAGTCTACGGCCATAATAAGTCTAATCTGGTGAAGAAAGGGGATGCTGTTCGTGAAGGTCAGATTATTGCGCGTGTTGGCAAATCTGGAAAATCAACGGGTCACCATCTTCATTTTGAACTTCGAAAAAATAATATTGCCATGAATCCTCTGAACCAGCTTAAGAAAACCTACCTCGTGACGCAAGCTGCAAAAAATTAAACATTTTATTTTTTCAAAAGAATACCGAAACATAGGTGTGTACCTATTGAATCATCCCTTTTTATTCGAATTTCTTACCTTCGCATTTGTGATTTCTGTTGTTGAAGTGGTCGAAAGAAAGTGGGGGGCTTATGAGATTCAGCGCTCGTGGCAATGGAGGCTTAACCTTGTGGCACTCTGTGTTGTTATTATTGGCTCTAAAATTTCAACAGGTACATGGAATTGGGTAAGTTCCCATCTTTTGTTCGACGAGTATTTTCATAGTGAATACCTTCGAAAGCTCTCTTCGTTTCCAAAAATATTAATTGCCATTTTCTCAGTGGATTTTTGTCTCTTTCTCATTCACTGGCTTATGCATAATTCAAAAATACTGTGGATTGTTCATAAATTTCACCACACCCCAAAAATAATGTTCTGGCTGTCAGGTTCCAGGACGAGTTTTTTTCATCTTTTTGTTTTTGCTCTTCCCCAAGTTGTTATTCCATTTTATTTTTTAAAAATTGATGCGCTGGAAGCTAGTGTTCTTTTATCGTTTAGTCTTATTATTAATATCTGGGTTCACATGAATTATAAAGCAAATATAGGATTCTTATCTTGGTTTTTCATCACACCTCAGTATCATCGGATTCATCACGCTAACAGTTACTTAAGTGGAATGAATCTTGGATTTGTTCATACGGTATGGGACAGGCTCTTTGGAACCTACGTTGATCCCAACAAAGTTCAAAACTTTGATCTTGGCCTTGTGCGTGACGAAGAAATATCTTGGAAGTCATTACTTGGAATTTGAGATAGCCCACCCACCAAACTTGGTAAACATTGACTTTCTAGAGGCCCTTCATTATATGATGCCTGAAATATACGATGTCTGAAATCGATATAAATTGTGGAGGAAATATGCGAATTTCATTTAAGCTTGCTTGTGCAATGTTGTTTACAGTTGGGCTAATGAAGCCTGTCTTGGCTGGTGGTGTTGAATGTAGAATAAGCTTGGAGATGCTTAAAAAAATAATTCTACAGAGTACAGACGTTGAAAAAGAAATTTCAATGTTGGGTAATGTTCTAGAAGAGAGGGAAGCTCCTCTGATTAATGAATCTGCCGTCGATGAATCATATGATATATTTAAGGTGCCAAGACATGTGAAAAAGCTTGCAGATGGCAGTTATGCTGCTGTCTATGCTGCAGATGAAATAAGACATCTATTATCTAGTACTTATTCATTTTTTCGTGAATCAGATAGTAAATTGATAACTCAGAGAGACGAAGCCCATCGTGAAATTTTACTATCTGCACGAAGTGGCTTAGGTAACATCAGAAGCGAATTTTATTCCATAGCCGATGGGTTAAATTTTACTAAACAGATGCTGACTACATGCGTTAACAATGACAGCAAGGAATTGTCAGAGGATCCAGAGGAGCAGCGAAAGGATGAAGAATCCACTCCAAAAAAACCCTATGTTAGTCGCCGCCCTAGGTTAGACCGCGATCTTCTCAGGGATGCGCTAACCCATGAAGACCTAGAAATTCTTCGTAGTGTTGGTATTGAAGACTAATCTTTATTTCAGGAGACTGTTAATTTAAGTTCATGAATATGTTGCCGTAACTCTTGACCAAGAATTTATAAGCCTATAGAAAGCATTCGAAGGCTGAATTGATTTTTTTTAGAATCGCC
Source organism: Deltaproteobacteria bacterium (assembly GCA_016182335.1). Classification (GTDB taxonomy): domain Bacteria; phylum Bdellovibrionota; class JACOXK01; order JACOXK01; family JACOXK01; genus JACOXK01. The sequence continues at coordinate 16,578 of JACOXK010000015.1, forward strand.
ATTGTTGTGTTATTTGTTCTTTCATTTTATGACCCTTGTTTGGGGCAGAGTGAAAGTGAAGTTCTCAATTCATCTGACGATATTGCCGCGTTTGTTGAGTCTCTGAGTATTGAATCGCTTCCTGTTCCTGATTATATTAAGGAAAATCTACGGTCTCTCCATAGTCATTACATCAGTGGTTTGAGTTCAAAACAGCGCGATGCTTATATTGCAGCTCTTTTTCACAGAATCATACAGACCCCCGATGTCACGTCTCTGTGCCAAAACGATTTATCGTTTGATGAAAAAATGATTCTTTTTGAAAATGAAATAAGAAAAGGGGGTCTCTGCTATTTAACTTATGAAGAGAAGATATTATTTGGTGTTTTGCTAAATCAGTTTTACAAAGCAACGCTTTTAACTGAGCAATCTTTGAGTAGACGCAATGCCACCGATTCATCCGAAACCTTGTCATTTACCCTGACCTTGAGAAATTTTATAAAATACATGAAAGCTCTGTTTAATGCTGGAGCCATTTTTCATTTTGGTGGAAGCAAAGCGCCATTTTCTATTGGATGGGATTTTTCTAGAGTAGATTTCTCATTCAATTCCATAGGATCTAAGAGGGAATTTAGAGATGCACTAGAATGGTATTATGGTGTCAATATTTTTGAAGAGCTAGAAAGCAGTGACCCTATCATTATTGGACTCTCAGTGATCTATCCGTTGAAAAGTTTAGCCAGATTACAATCTCATAGTTCTGCTCACATTCGAATTATGAAAACAGCAGATTATTTCCATCTTTGGGACTCTCTTTTTTTGAATTTTCAAAGCAAGGCCGAGGATTTTTTAACGATTTCGTTTGGATCGCAAAAAATTGATGATCTGGGGTCTGATGAATATTTTGATACAGAAAGAAAAAAAAATCGAGCATTAGAGGAGGTTCGCCAGTCTCTTGAAAAGCTCAAAAGCGAGGTCCTTATACCCCAAGATCTTCAGAATGTCTTGTCCTATAAACTTCTCAGTCTAGAAAAGACTGATTTAAAGAATTTAACTGATGCGGATGCCCAAATAACATGGAGTTGGTACAAAATGCTAATTTCGATGGCTCTGGTTCCAGCAGTCATTATTCTTCCCGAGGCATTAGCTTTTCGATTCGCCACTCCAGAACTTGTGAAAGGTGCCTTTTGGGGAAAAAATATTGCTCATGCAAGTAGCAGAACCACT
>JACOXK010000041.1 GCA_016182335.1 Deltaproteobacteria bacterium
TTTTTTATCTCGATTGTTAATACGCTCTACTATTTTCAACCGGATTTTATATTTCACGTTCAGGAATTTGAGAAAAATAGAAAGAATATTGGGTCTTACTTAAAGCAGGTGCCCGTCGCAGTAAAACGTTATTTAAATTATTATGCCTATTATTTCCTGTCGAAAAAAGACGATCTTGCCATTTCGCTTCTCATTGAATTTATGAACCCGGAAGAAGAAAGTATTCGAAAATCAGATGCAAATTATTCGGCCTCCTGGATTTATCTGAATCAACTTCACAACGTTCTTCTTTCCTCGAGTTACGAAGATTATAGAAAATGGTGGCAAACCACCAAAAAGCCAAAAATATTATGGAACGATCAGGCACTGGTTTCAATCTTTCAAAACATCAAAAACAATGAAGATCGCGCGTACCGAATATATTAGCTCTTAGATTCTAGAATGGAGACTAAAGTTTTCAGATCTGATATTTCCTGTTCAAGAAGCTGCATTCTTTTTTTCTGATCATCGATGACATTATCTTTATATTTAAATTGGTTCTCTGTTATTTGCGTCAAAGAAGTTAAAGAATCTTGAACAAGTTCTAGAGTTTTTTGAAGAGTACTGCTTGAGACAGAGAGCCCGTCTGAATTCTGCTTCACAGAGCTGGTGGCTGTGCTATTATCAAGAGTGACATTTTTTTCTGTGCCATACAGAATGTAATACTTTCCATTGTGAAGTTTGCATTCAAGCTTTTGAGCTTTAATGTGCCTTCGCACCGTCGATGTCGAAATTCCACAACGCATAGAATACTCGATTAAAGGCAACCAATTCTTTCCAAGTTCATTCATTGACGGATGTGACCCCCCTATGGTTACTCTTAGTGTAACAAAAGGCGGTTTCTTTGACTAGAAAAAAAAGTCTTAGCGGAAAACGGCGAATTGCCTTTGTTGCTAGTGGCGGTGCTGTTAAGGCTGCTTGTTTTCATGTAGGCGTCTGCCTAGCCATGGAGGAGAAGGGCTTTACGTTTTTAGGTGGTCCCAGTAGCCAGCAACCTGTGACAAGGCCTGATCATCCCGTTGACATCTACGTAGGTTCATCAGCTGGTTCGGTTATAACTTCCCTTTTAGCCCAGGGATACTCCGCACATGAAATAGTCCGATCTTTCGTTGAAAAATCCGGGGCGTACTCTCACCTTAATATTCATTATAGAGACCTTTTTCGACTTCCAAGGACTCATATTGGTTCTATTCTAAAAAAATATTTTCTCCCTCGACGAAAATTATTTAAAATGGGGATTGAATCTTTTTTAAAAAACTACTTATTGATGAGTGGTTTTTTTTCAACAAAGGGGTTAGAAGTCTTTCTAAGACAAAGGGCTTTTAAAACCAATCAGTTTCATGAACTTCCGGTGGATCAGTTTGTGATAGCGACTCATTTAGATAGCTCCCAAAAAACAGTTTTTGGCTCTCGTGTCATTGCAGGATTTTCTCAAGAACATCAATGCGATTATTATGATAAGGCTCCTATCTCTGAGGCTGTGGCTGCATCGGTTGCTATGCCACCTTTTTATCAGCCTTATCCCATTAATAAAAATGGAAAGGTTCTTTACTACTTTGATGGCGAAATTAAAAAAACTCTTTCAACTCATGTCGCTAAAGATGCCGGGGCAGATCTCATCATCGCCTCTTACACACATCAACCGTATCACTATGTTCAAAGCGTTGGGTCTCTTGTGAACCACGGACTTCCATCGATATTAATTCAGGCGATTTATCAATCTGTCGAACAAAAAATTAGAACAGCAAAAAAAATTCATGATGATAAAATCTTAATAATTCAGGCTATCAGAGAGTTTTTCAAAAAAAATAGTTTATCAAAAGAGTTTGCGGAGCTGCTTTGTCATGAGTTGGCAGAAAAATTGGATCTTAAGCCAGACCTGGATTACATTCTTATTCATCCCCATGCCAATGATCATAAGTTTTTTTTCAGTGATCATTTTAATCTGTCTCCCAAAGTTATGGAACAAACTGTTAACTGTGGTTTTAAATCAGCTTTGAGAGTGCTTAAAGACTATTCGCTTTAAATGGTACTTTACGAACCGCTTAGTGATTATTTTTCTCTAAATTTTCAATATATTCTTGTGCAAAGCGTGCCTCTTCGTGAAATGCATCTATGTATTGCTTTTTACCAACTGGAACTTTGAGCCAATAGCTTTCCGGTAGATAGTAGTTTGATGTATAGGCTTTCTTTTTAAGATCAGGGTTAAGAAGTCTCAACTCTTCAATACTTATGTGACATATTTCCAAAAGCGTTTGAATTCGCATGGAATACTCAAGAACAACATCCTCGTGAAGCAAGGCTTTCTTTCGATTTATATAAGCAAACAATTTTTCATGATAAATGTCCGTGAATAGAGCGGCCAAAAATTCGGTGTAGTAGTTTTTTGAAGCAAAACCGTAATCCGGATGTCGGTATTTTTTAATGATCACTGAAATATCGGAAGTTTGAAGCTTTTTCATAGCACTTCGCAAAATTCCAGGCCCATGATGATAGGCAGAAATAGCTAACGGCCACGATTTTAATATCTGATAATTTTCTCTCAAAAGTTGAGCTGCAGCATAGGAAGATTTGAAAGGGTTGAGTCTTTCATCAATGACGCTGTGAATATTATCCAGAAAATGCCGACCGGTTCTTCTCATAAATTGCCACAGACCCATTGCTCCGTTTTTAGAATAAGCCTTGGGATTAAATGAAGACTCAACAATAGGAAGGCGCGTTAATTCAATGGGTAATCCTTCTTCCTCAAATATATTTTCCATTGTTCTTATGTATTCGCCAGATTTTTCCAATGCGAAGTGAATGCTATTGCGCATGCCCTGTTGTTCACGAATATGTCCTCTGTGTTCTTTAAGGCGGCGAATTTCTGTTACAACTTTTTTAAGACGTTCCTTTTCGGATAAACCACTGACATCAACAACTGAAAATATTTTCCATGGTTGATCTCTGTGATGCAGAATGATGTCTGTGTTTTCATAAATCGTATAAACCTGAAACCAAAATAAAACTCTTTCTCGTAAATAATTAGGAATTTGAAATTCATCGGATACCAAGCTCTCAGGATCATCTAGAAGGTAATCAAGATAAGCCTTTTTTTCTGAGGAATCGAGATCTAAATAGATAGGTCTCTGATTGTTTTGTGAAAGTTGGTTTACGGGCTCAAGAAAAATTCCATCTAAATGGCCATTTGTGCCCTTTATATAGTTTGCATAAAGAGCTAGCACAAAAAGTAGGGATAAGGCTGAATAAAGACTGAGCCGTACAATGTATTTAAATGATTTTGATAGTGTTTTTTTTGTAGGAACACGTGTAGCGTGCATGGTGAAGATTCACTGTGCAACCCCCGTGCCGTTTTCTAATTCCACTAACTATTGATTATCGCTATACTTTATTTATTGACCTCTTGGACTTTCAGGCCAAAAGTGACAAATAAAGGCACCAGGCATAGACGCTTTATGCCTATGACCGACGATAAAGCATCTAGACAAAGACTCATTGATAAGATGTTCAAGAAAGTAAAAAACGGGAAACTCAAGATAACGGATTTAGTGAAAAACCACGGCTCCA
>JACOXK010000042.1 GCA_016182335.1 Deltaproteobacteria bacterium
TTGTTGGACATGGTTTGGGTCCCTCCTCAACAAGCAGGGAACTTATTTCGTCACACGAGCCAAGGACAATATGCAATTTAAAGTGGTTGAAAGTAGGCCCACAGATCGGACACAGGGGCTCATCTGTGATCAGATTATTTATCTTAAAACCTATCGAGGCAGGGACTATGAGGGCAAGCTGCGCAGAATCAAGTATCGAGAACCGGACACGAACAAAGTTCTGGTATTCATAACCAACCGTTTTGATCTTGCGACAAAAACCATTTGTGACCTCTATAAGGCTCGATGGAAAGTGGAAAATTTCTTCAAAACAATGAAGCAATATCTGAAAATAAAAAAATACCTGGGAACCAGCGAAAATTCAGTCAAAGCTCAGGTTTTGACTTCTCTTATCGCGTATCTGCTCATTCAAATTCTTAAATTTGGATTTAGAACGCACCTCTCAACGCCGGATATAATGGCTGTTATTGGAACTCTCATCCTTCATAAGCAGCCTCTGGCACCTCTTCTTGGAGACCTACCCTGTACAACTCGCTACTCTCCAATGCTCCAACTACCCCTAGGTATCTAAATTAAACCGGACAGATCTGAAAAGATTTCTGTATTGTGTATTGGACCAAGACACTCGGCAGACTCGGGATGACCCACTCACCAATTCAGAATGAAATGCACTAAGTGCATTTCACCTCGAGGCCCCGAAGTGGCCGAGGAGGCCTCCTTCGTACTGGGGATGATTACAAGGTAACTTAGAGATATTTGTAAAGACCCTGCTGCTTTGATATAGATGATATTTACTGCATTGTTAGGCCCTATTTGATACATATTTTCAAGCTAGATGGATATCCTAAAAAAAATAAAGAAATATGCTGTTGCAAGACGAATTCGATTTACTGAGAAAGCTCGTACTGAACGCCTCCACGATCATCTTTCCGTTGAGGACATTATTGAATCACTTGTTAATGCGCAGGCAATAAATAAGATTTTAAGATCGCGTAGCAGTGAAAGAAAAATGAGAAGGGAGAAATTATTTGTTATAATTAGTCCAAATATGGATGGAACTCTAATTTATACCAAGGGGCTCTTCAGAAAACATGAAAATGTTGAAGAGTATTATCTCTTTATTTCATCAAAATGGAGCAGAATATGAAATCAAAATTGGGAGAATGTCCAATCTGTGGAAGTAAGAAAATTGAAAGGCATATTGGGCCACTGAAAGTTCAAATTTCTAAAGGAAAATTTATCAAAACTCCGGACGTCGAACATGAAAAATGCGAAAGTTGCGGCGAAACAATTACAGATTATGAAGCTGAAAAAGTAATCGATGAATCATTAGCACAAACTCATTATCGAAAGGCTGCTTAGCGGTTTCCATATGCCCTCTATGCGTGTAATAATATTTTTGTTTTTTTTCAATCTTTTGATTGTATCTATAGTTTTTGGAAAGGATACAATCAAAATTGCCATTACTATAGATGACCTTCCTTCTCACGCAAATGTGCCCCAAGGTTTGAATAGAGTTGAAATTGCTAGGAAAATGTTAAGTGTCCTAAAAAAGTACAATGTCCCTGAAGTCTATGGCTTTATGTGTGCGAAGAGGATTCTCAATGAGCCAGATCTTATTGATGTATTAAAATTATGGCGCTCAAGTGGCTATCCGCTTGGAAATCACACTTATTCTCATAAGAGCTTAACGCGTTCAAGTGCCGAAGAATTTAAAAAAGATATTATTGATAATGAGCCCATTCTCAAACAATTGGCAGACGACACGAATTTTAAGTTTTTTCGCTACCCTTATTTGCATGAAGGTAATACCCAGGAAAAACGCAATGCAGTTCGCAAATTCTTAGTAAAGAACGGCTATAATATTGCTCACGTTACAGTCGATTTTGAGGACTGGTCATGGAATGATCCATATGCCCGATGTGTTGCAAAAAATGACAAAGAATCGATAATGTGGTTGAGGAAAACATTTCTTCGAAATGCCACTGATAAACTTGAGCGTGCCGAGAAAATTTCTAAATATCTTTTTAAAAGACCCATTTCTCATATTTTGCTTCTGCATATTGGAGCATTTGATGCCGAAATGCTTGAATCTCTCCTTCTAGCTTATAAAATAAAGGGTGCTAAATTTGTGTCACTTACCGGGGCTATAAACGACAATATCTATTCTTATGATCCTCAATGGGTATTTGATCATGGTGCTGAGTTTATCTATCAGATCATGAAATCTAGAGGTTTAAAATCCAGCGACATCGGTTTGAAACCATATCTTGATTACCCTCAGGAAAAGCTGGACAAAATCTGTCGTTGAATCGGTTCCAGATAATGCCAGATTCCGAATATCAAATATGTACTCACTAAAATACTCTGAAAAGTGGATTCTTCACCTTACTACCGAATAATGACTGGGTGATTAGACCGTTAAGATAGATTCTGCTGGAGAAGAAGGTTTTTCGGCCAGCTTTTGAACAAATGGGCTGGAGAATTGAACACCCACAATTTTAGATATCCCTGGAGTTTCCATCGTCACCCCATAAAGCACATCAGCTCGCGACATAGTTCTCTTGTTGTGAGTGATGACAACAAACTGCGTTCTTTGAGAAAGTTCCTCAATAAGATTCAAATAACGATCCGTATTGGCATCGTCCAAAGGTGCATCCACTTCATCCAAAACACAAAAAGGACTGGGTCGAATCATAAATAAAGCAAAAATAAGCCCTATGGCAGTCATGGCTTTTTCACCCCCAGAAAGTAAATTTAAGTGCTGTAAATGCTTTCCTGGAGGCCTTGCAAAAATCTCAACCCCACTCTCTAACGGGTTATCCTCTTCCAAAAGCGTTAATTTAGCATTACCCCCTCGGAACAAGACGGGGAAGATCTTTTGAAACTCAAGGTTTACTTTATTAAAAGTTTCTACAAATTTATCTTTTGATAACTTATCAAGCTTTCCAATAGTTTTCTTTAAACTCTGCATAGAGTTTTCAAGATCTAGCTTTTGAGCGGTTAAAAACTCAAACCTTTGTTTCTTCTCTTCATACTCTTCAATGACAGAAAGTGGCACTTCTCCAAGATTCTTAAGCTCTTTTCGAAGTGCAACTTGTTTCTGTTTATATTCCACTTCATTAAATTCAGTTGAAATCTGCTGAAAATAATCTTCCAATTCCATAACATAAATTTCTCGAATTTCGTCAACACAGTATCGAATTTTAAGAACTAACTCTTGCAGCTTCAGAGCAAGACTTTGTTTTTCTAAGAGAATGCTTTGTAATTGATTTTCATTTTCTTTAATAGACACTTTAAGCTTTCCTATTTCTTCAGTATTTTTCTTATAAAAAAGTGCAAATTCTTCTATCTTTGTAGATACTTCCACACACTGCTGTGCTGCTCTGGTCTCATCGTTGAGAGTTTCTTTAAGCTTGTCGCTAAGCTGAATTTTTTGAAGTTTTAGATTTTCGATTTTCAATTCGTTATTACTAAGGTCGGTTTGTAGCTCCCCCATCTGTTGATTCAAAAAACAGCTCTTATTTTCTAAATCTTTGAGTTTGTCCTCCGCTAGTTTCATCTTTTCTCTGAGCTGAGCAA
>JACOXK010000133.1 GCA_016182335.1 Deltaproteobacteria bacterium
TTGAATTTATCCGATATTCTCCCCCTCCCCTTCGGCCCAGCCAATTTAAGATAAACTACCGCCAGCTTACGCAGATAGTTTTCATGAATACACGTCTTCGACGTGGGAGACCCTCTGGGCATAATGGCCTCGGAGTTATTCGCATCATTTGTCCGTGTTTCTGAAAAAATGAATAAATTTCATTCCCAACTCTTAGCACTATTTCTTGCTTTGTAATTCCGTTGTGATAAACTGGTTAAACATGTTTATCCGTTCTAGTCCTATAGGAATACATATGGATGAATCTTTCTTTTTATGGGGTCCGCGACAATGCGGTAAAACAACTCTACTAGAAGAACGATTTAAGGACAGTGTTTACTTAGATTTCCTAAATACCGAAGTATTCATGCGCTACCAGCTCAAACCAAGCCTACTTTTCGAGGAAATCACTGCACTCTTGGAGCAATCTAATGACAATAAGCCACTTTGGTGCGTTATCGATGAAGTTCAGAAAGTGCCTCAAATACTTGATGAAGTCCAGCGGTTAATGAAAAATCCAAAGATGCGGTTTGTTCTGTGCGGCTCAAGTGCTCGAAAACTACGTCGAACTCATGCTAATTTGTTAGGAGGACGAGCCTTAAGATATGAACTCCATGGCCTTATTTCACGGGAAATGAATGAAGCTTTTGATTTACTAAAGATCCTGAATCATGGATATCTTCCAAAAATTTACTTAAGCCAGCAACCAGCACGTCTCCATAAAGCCTATATTCTAAATTACCTGAAAGAAGAGATCATCGAAGAAAGTATAGTGAGAAAATTGGAACCCTTTTCTCGTTTTCTTGAAATTGCTGCTCTAGGAGACACTGAGCAAATTAATTATGCTACGATTGGTCGAGACTGCCATATTTCTGAATCTACTGTTGCCTCTTATTTTGGAATATTAGCTGATACGTTAATAGGACGTTTTTTACCCGCTTATATTAAGAGTCCTAAAAGAAGAGTCATGCATATCCCAAAATTTTATTTTTTTGATGTGGGTATTGTAAATTTTCTTTCGAAAAAAAGTGATATAAAAGTTGGAACTCCTTTTTTGGGTAAAGTTTTTGAAAACTGGATTTTTCATGAGCTTGTAGCTTTACTTCATTACAAGGAAATGAATGAAGAATTAAGTTATTGGAAATTATCTTCTGGATCAGAAGTAGATTTCGTTATTGGTGATATGAAAGTAGCTATTGAAGTAAAAGCTCAGGACAATATTCATTCTGATCATTTGAAAGGTTTACGAGAGCTTTATAAAGATTATCCCCATGTTAATCATCGAATTATCGTTAGCTTCGTGAAACGTGCCAGAAAAACCGAGGATGGCATCTGGATTCTACCTTATCAGGAGTTTTTGAAAAATCTTTGGAACGGTGATTTTCTTTAATAAACTCGGCAAGCAGCTCATTGCATATAAACTACTTGCCGATATCTTTGATGACTAATTTCTATTATTCGCAAGCCTTCAAAATATCTACAAATAACTCAATAGATGGACTGCCTGCCCCATGTTGTGGATGGCGTCGTGCTGTTTTAATCCCTGTCCCACTAGGACGATTAAGACCATCAACCTCCATTATTGTGTTTATATTTCCAGTATTATCTTTATATTCTGATTTATAGGAAACCCCGCCCGCCATAGAATTATGAACAACTGTTAGAGGATTAGTCATATATGCCACTAGGGCATTGTGCCATATTAGATATTCAGATTGACTCATAGTAGTATCCCTTTTCATTTTTCTAATACTTGTAAAACTTTTAGGATGACAACTCCTGAAAATTGCATATAATCAGGAACATGATTCCTCGTTTACTTAAACCCTTGAAAGATAAAAGCTTTTTCCTATTTGGCCCGCGGGGTACGGGGAAAACGACTTGGGTTAAAAAGCAGTTTCCTAGGGCGACTGTTTTGGATTTGCTAAAGGAAAGCACTTTTCAAGAATTATTACGAAACCCATCCCAACTAGAAACATTCATAACGGGGGAGCGCGAACCTATAATCATTGATGAAATTCAGCGAATTCCATCTCTCTTAAATGAAGTTCACCGTCTTATTGAAGAACAAAAGCTTCAATTTATTCTGACAGGTTCAAGTGCCAGAAAACTCAGAAAACAAGGGGTGAATTTATTGGCTGGACGAGCACGAAATCTCTATATGTTTCCCCTAACAGCAGTAGAACTTGCTCACCAATTTGATTTGGCAAAATCCCTTGATCTAGGGCATTTACCAAGTGCTTACTTTGAAACTGATCCCAAAGAATATTTAAAAAGTTACATAGGTAACTATCTTCAAGAAGAGGTCCAGAAAGAAGCTCTTGTCAAAGATTTAGCGACATTTTCAAGATTTTTAGAAATAGCTGCTTTTTCTCAAACAAGTGTATTAAGCTATAGTACAATAGCACGAGATGTTGGTGTAGATCCTAAAAGTATTGAAAATTATTTTTCGATATTGGAAGATTTACTTATTGCAGTTCGATTACCAGTTTTTCAGAAGAAGGCCAAAAGAAAAACGACAACCCATCCAAAGTTTTATTTCTTCGATGTTGGAGTTTATCGAACCCTGCGAAGAAAAGGTCCCTTAGATCCCATAGAACACATTGAAGGGCCAGCATTAGAAACTCTTTTTTTCCAGGAACTTCGTGCAACGATATCCCTTTTTAAAAAAGAGCTCTCTCTTTATTTTTGGAGAACCATAAATCAGCAAGAGGTTGATTTTATTGCTTATGGTGAAGATGGATTTTTCGCATTTGAAGTATTTAGATCGAGCCGAATTCGATCGGAAGATCTCCTAAGTTTAGAACTTTTTCTGGAAGACTTTCCTTCGGCACAAACATACGTTATTTACGGTGGAACAGAAGAACGACAATTTGGAAAAATTCGAGCTCTCCCATTTGAAAGAGCTTTGAGAACATTGCCTGAGCTTCTTTGCTGAGATTTATATTATGGTAAACGGCACTACTTTTGATTTAAGTTAAGCACTGTTATTTAAATTTGGCTGCTGCAATTTTTTTCACACAATCATTGCCTTATAGGTCATAAAATATGTCTGGTCATAATTTATGACCAGATAGCTCTTTTAGTATTATAAAGAATCTCTAACCCCGCACAAATAACTCAAATTTGACTGTTTCCATTTTTAATGGAAAAATGGAAACATGTATGACAGAATTTTTGATCCTCCCGAGAAGGAATCCTATTTTCTTTTTGGGCCAAGGGGCACTGGAAAAACTTCATTTTTAAAAACACACTATCCTAAAAGCCCCTATTTTGACCTCTTGGATGCCCATGTCATCCAAGATCTTCGAGTTTCACCATCTCATTTAGAGGAGAGGCTTGCCCCTAACTATCAAGGTCCAATCATTATTGATGAAGTCCAAAAACTCCCAGAACTCTTGGATGAGGTCCACCGCCTCATAGAGGAGACAAGTCACAATCTTCAGTTTATTTTGACAGGATCAAGTGCGAGAAAATTGAAGGCTCATGGAGTTAATCTGCTTGCTGGTCGCGCATTAGTATACAATTTTTTCCCATTGACTGTTGAAGAATTAGGGGGAGATTTTAATCTTGAAAAGGCTCTCAAATATGGAATGCTCCCAAAGGCTTGGACCTCTCAAAATCCAAAGAAATTTCTCCAATCATATGTTCAAACTTATATTGATCAAGAAGTAAAAATGGAAGGTCTTACTAGAAATATTTTAGATTTCTCTCGTTTTTTGCAAGCTGCTAGTTTTTCCCAAGGTTCTCCTCTCAGTATTTCTAATACATCTGAAGATTGTGCAATAGAACGAAGAACCGTTACTAATTATTTTGAAATCCTTGAAGATCTTCTTATTGCCTATCGTCTACCTGTATTTAGCAAACGCTCAAAACGCAATCTTATTAAACATTCGAAATTTTATTTTTTTGATTCTGGTGTTTATCAAACAATTCGCCCTCGCGGGCCGCTAGATTCTGATTCCGAAAATTATGGCATATCACTCGAAACATTAATCCTACAGCAATTAAAAGCAATCAATGATCTTAAATCTTTAGGATTTGAACTTTTCTATTGGCGTACAAGAAATGGCATTGAAGTGGACTTTGTTCTCTATGGACAACGGGGGCTATTTTGTTTCGAAGTAAAATCAGCATCTCATGCACGAGACAGAGATTTCGAGGGACTTATAGAATTTAAAAAAGACTATCCAATGGCCACCGCAGGTTTCATTTACGGGGGGAAACGACACTATACCCATCGTGGCATTGAAGTTATTCCTGTAGATACATTTTTAGCGAACCTTCATAAGAGATTTCTATAAACCATCAAGAAACAATATGAGACAGATCGTTTGCGATAAGAAGCCCTAAGAGGGCAAAAATCACCCCGACCAAAGGACCTTTGGTCGGAATTTCACCGAACCACACCCATATCATGACAGGAACTGTCACTGTTTGAGCTGCAACATAAGACAGGAAAATGAGCCAGGCGCTCTTATAGCTTTCATACCCAAAATAAAAAGTTGCTCCAAAAGCATAATTAGCAATACTCAAAATAGGGGTGGCAACTAATAACGATAAAAACCAACACGTCCATACAGAACTCAATTGAAAGTTAAAAACAGTGAGGGTGTGTGAGTTTTTTGTCACCCAATACATGTAGGATTGAACTATTGAATGGGAAAAGAAAAAAATAAAGAAATATAAAGCTAGTTTCACAATTTAAAATTACTCTATAAATACTACTTTTCAAGAAGAGAATCTTTAGATAGCTTTTCGATGTCGTTGTCCGTTTTGTAAAATAGGAGGAGATAGATTATGAACATCATACAAGGTGAAAAGATGGGATGGGTTGAGGTCATCACGGGTGGAATGTTTAGTGGGAAAACTGAGGAGCTGATTCGCAGACTTCGAAGGGCCCAAATAGCTAAACAAAAAGTACAAGTATTTAAACCTAAAATCGATAATCGCTATAGCCTAGATCACATTACCTCTCACTCCGAACAAAAACTTATTTCTCAACCTGTTGAAAAGCCCTCACAAATACCAGAGCTCACACATGAGGATACAAAAGTTGTAGGCATTGATGAAGCACAGTTTTTTGACGAATCCATCGTTCAAGTTTGCCAGGATTTAGCTGATTCTGGAATACGGGTCATTGTGGCTGGATTAGACCAAGATTATCGAGGAAAACCCTTTGAACCCATGCCACACCTTCTAGCCATTGCTGACCATGTCACGAAAAATGCTGCTGTTTGCATGGTGTGTGGCAATCCTGCCTCACGCACGCAAAAAATTATTAAAAGCACAAAACTAGTTGAAGTGGGTGCTGCATCCACCTATGAAGCACGTTGCCGAATGTGTCACGATCCAGATTTAAAAGATGTTAGAGAAGTAGTTCAAATTTGATATGAAAGATAGTCAGTACTTTTCTTCGCCATACAAGCTTCACGAAATAGAGCATAAATATGGCTCCCATGTTCATATTTTAAACGAGCCTTATCTTTCAAGAATTCTTGCAACCTTTTGTGAGGCCTCAACGAAGCAGCCTTTGGTATCAAACCTTGTAAAAATTCTTTACTCCCATTTGCTGCTCTTTCTCATTGGGATGGAATTTCCACAAAAGAAGACGTCTATTAAAACGCGAATGTCCCCAACTCACAAAGAGGCTGAGTTTGAAGCACATCTGATCGACAACGATGTTCCTGTTGTCACTTGTGCCATCGCCCGTGCTGGAATTTTACCCTCACAGGTGTGTTTTGAAACCCTTAACTCCTTTTTCAATGCTGAGAAAATCAGGCAAGATTATGTCTACCTTGCTCGATCAGTAAACGATAAGCAAGAGGTCATAGGAACAAACACGAGCGGTCATAAAATTGGAGGCTCTATTCAGGACGCGTATATTTTGATCCCCGATCCTATGGGGGCAACGGGGGGAACTGCTGCAAAGGCCATTAATCTCTATAAAAATGAAGCCCAAGGAACACCCGCTAAAATTATTTTAGTTCATCTCATTATTACCCCCGAATATTTAAAACATGTAACACGCCATTTTCCTCATGTTTCGATTTATGCTTTAAGGTTGGACCGTGGGCTTTCTTCACAGAGGGCTTTACAATCACACCCTGGAGAGTATTGGGAAGAGGAAAAGGGGCTGAATGCACAAGATTATATAGTCCCTGGTGCTGGTGGTATCGGCGAAGTACTTAATAATTCATATGTTTAGGTCGTTCCTGTTTAGCGTAAGTGAATGACTAGTGCGCACCCGTAGCTCAATTGGATAGAGCACCTGACTACGAATCAGGAGGCTACAAGTTCGATTCTTGTCGGGTGCATTTTTTTAAGTTCTTTTAAAGCTTTTGTGCGTTAGATAGCCTAGAGCTGTTTTTTCGGGGTCTAAGCCCAAATACTTTGCATATTGTCTTAAAAAACCCTTTAAGTAGACCCTTGCCGGAAAAACTGAAAGGTTTTCCTCTTCTATAGCAAGCAGATAGTTCATTCCAATCCGAGTGGCCTTTGAAATCTCAGAAAGAGACATATTTTTGTCTTGACGAGTTTTTTTTAAAAAATCACCAGAAATAAGTTCTTTCACCTGGGTTTCTACTTCTGCAGCACTTTCCTCAGGATTATCATTTGAATTTTGATCCATTGAACAGATATCATCAGTCCTTAAGTATTTTTTGTCAAAAATCTGTTCCTGTATTAGTTTAAACACAGAGAAAGATTGACTTTTACTTGATACTTTCTATCATTTAAACAAGGGATTCCCGCTCCATGATGCTACAAAACAAAAAAGTAAAAATAGGCTGCGATATCGGTTCTTATTCTATAAAATGGCTTGAAGGCTTTCAAAAGAATAATACCTTCAAAATTTTGTCCTACTTCGAAGTGCCGATTCCTTACCATACGATTGTAGATGGGCATATTCGAGATTTCGCTGCCATAGCTCGCGGTTTTAAGGAAATATTCAAAACCACTTCTCGAAAAAACAATGTCTCAATCGCCATTCAAGGTTCCAGAGCGACGTTAAAAAAAATAACGACCCCCATTTTTAAACAACAAGAACTCCCCTGGTGTCTACAGTGGGAGGCCGAACAATACATGCCTTGGTTCAGCGAAGATTCAGTTATTGATTCTGTTCAACTCAATGAAACTCAAACACTCATTGCTGGCAGCTTGAAAAAGTCTGTTCATATTTACACGCAATTCATGGAGGATTTAGATATTACCTTGGATCGCGTTGAAACTCCCCCGCTATCTTTAGAAAAAGTCTGGAAATTGAATTATCCTCAAGATGAAAAAAAAACAGTAGCTCTTTTTTCTTTCGGTGCCCAACAATCTGGACTCACTCTATTTCAAAATCAAAACTTTTATGGGTTTCGACCCATTTTTATCAAAGGAGAAGATTTAACTCTCAGCATACAAAAAAAAATAAAACTAAATTATTCTGAGGCAGAGCACCTTAAACTGGGTAATCTTCGAGAGGCCCCCGCTGAAGTCAAAGAAGACATTGAACAGTTTTTGGAACAAGTAGCATTTGAAAGCAAAAAGGCTATGAGATTTTTTCTAAGCCAAGACCCCTCTTTATCTTTGGATGAAATTTATGTCACTGGTGGAGTATCCGCCATGAATCAACTTAGACCCGCATTGGAAGAGTTTCTTGGGGCACATATTAAAATGTTCAACCCATTTCAAAATGTCATTTTTGGAAAGAATTGCAATAAGGATAAAATGATCAAGAACTCGTTTCAACTGCCAGTGGCGCTTGGACTTGCGATGTAATAACAATGGCACAAATTAATCTCTATAAAAAAGCAACCTCGAAAAGAAACTTTCTAAAAATAACTTTGATTTTATTATTACTTATTATCGAAGTTTTTTTATTTTCAAGTTTATCACAAACTCATCAATCGCAATTGAAAGAATTACTATCTCGAAAACAAACAATTGAAGAAAATAAAAAGAAACTTACAGAAAACATTGCTGCACTTAAAAATGAAATTCAAAATCTCAGAATTAAATCAACCCCTGGAAGTGAAGCTGCACTATTTGCTCCCTCCTCCATTGATGTGCTCGATATACTCTCCATCATTGCCGAAAGCTTACCTTCAAAAACATGGCTTACATCCATGAAGTTTCAAAATTCAGATTTTTTTATTGAGGGGACAACGCTCGATGGAAGTATAGTTTCAAATTATTTAGAAGTTTTAGATCAGTCCAAAAAATTCAAGAAGGTTGAACTACTTTATTTAAAAAAAGAAAAAAAAACATATCTTAAGAACTTTTCTATTAAATGTAAGGTGCTTCAAAACCTCTCATGAGAAAACATCTTAAAACTTTTGCCACAGCTCTGATTTTACTCAGTCTTTGTTCTCTTATTTATTTTGTGGCTTTGTATTCACCCCAATTAAATTCCATCGAGAAACTAAAATCGGACATACAAGAAACCTCACAAGATATAGAAACTCAAAAGAAAGAAATAGATCAGCTTCAGTTGCTCAAGCAAAACCTAATACAACAGCCTACTCAAAAAAATCTTTCCCAAAAACTGGCCTCGAGTTCAGGGCCTTCCGTACCTCAGTGGATTCAGAACATCTCTGTTGAAAGCAATAAAAGAAATATTCAGATGCTCAGATTCGAGCCCCATTCCCCGGAAACCCAAGATGTTTACGAGATTCAAAATTTTGATGTTGAAGTTGAAGGGGTTTTCTTGCAAGTACTTGGTTTTATTGACAAAATTAGAAACGATGATAAAGTTTTAGCTATTACAGCTGTCGACATTGCTGTGGCATCGGAATTTTCACAAAACCAAAAAGTGATAGCGCGGTTTCAATTGACGCACTATCAGAGAAGGAGTTCCGTTGAATAAGCTCTCTTACGTAAGGCAGAGGTTATGGTGCATGCTGTGTTTGGCGGAAGTTATTTTTCTTCTGCTCTCAACAGAAATATTATTGGCAGCTTATGACTCTCAAAGAAATCCGTTCCAACCCCAGATTTCGAAAAAAAAACTAGTCGTCTCTCTACTCACTCTGGAACTCTCCTCTTTTCGAATTTCTAGTATTCTTTTTGGACATAGCGCCCTTCTAGAGGCGTTTGATCAGAGTTTTATTGTAAAAAAAGGTGATCTTATTGGAGTACAAATGGCAGAAGTTATCTCCATTGGAGATACGTATATTGAACTTCAACTCAACAAGAAAAGGTGGAAATGGTCTATTTAATAAAATCTTACATTCGAAGTTCTTTTCTCTTTTGTGTCTTTTTCTTTCTACTTGCTTCGTGCGCTAGCATTAAACCAAGGCAACCTGATTGGGCTGCAGTTCAGGACATCAAAGTAGTCGACAAGGAAAAGACAACCCATGTCGGCATTTTTGTGCCCGAGGGAAAACATAAATCTGTACAACAAGCAGCTTCTTTAGATACCTCGACACTGGATCAACCACCATTACTTACTGTGACATTGAAAAATGCTGATATAGCTCGAACGAAATTACAAGATCCTTCAAAAATTCAATCTAATGCCATATTCTCCATAACATCCAGTTACGAGGATATGGAAGATGCTACTTTTGCTAAAGTGCACATTGCACTTACGAATTCCTATCCTTGGGAAGTCATTGAAAAACCATTTGGCTATGAAGTTATTATTCAAAAAGACCGGCCTCCTCTCGAACAATTTCTGAATGCAAAAGTAGAAAAAAAAGAGGGACAAGATGTCAAGGAAATATCTGAAGAAGAACCAATTGCAGAAACCTCAGAGCCCTCAGCATCAACACTTGAAACATCTGCGCCAGAAGTAGAAACTCCCGTTATTTCCCAATATGAATCACCAGCACAAAAAGTTGAGCCTGCCAATATTACAGGGAGCAGTATAGAGTTTGGAAACAGGTTGATTTTAAGGCTTGATTCCTCTTCTTTTCAGGCTTCTTTGAATATTGTTGAGGAAAATAAATACGTGCTTGTTGTCACAGGCTCTCAGATGGAATCTGACATTTCAAAAAAACTCTCAAGTTATGCGGGTGATTATGAAAGCCTGATCTCCTCGATTCAGGTTCTGAAGCGAGACCAAGCTTTGAATATTATATTAAGTGTGAAAGATCATGTTTATCCCATTCTTAAACAAGAAGATAAAAATATTTTAGTAAAGTTTGAGCAGCTTTTTACACCAACCGATGATTTTGGAAGTTATATTCATTTTAAAAAAAATATTTCCTCTAAAAAACTAGATGGCTTTGTTTTAAAAGATACAAAAGTGTCAGATGCGTTAAAGCATCTTGCTCAGTTTGCAGAGCTCAACTTTGTCATTGATCCAGGACTTACAGATCGAATTTCCCTAAGACTTCAAAATATCTCTTGGGATGCTGCCTTTTCAACTTTA
The DNA here is from genome assembly GCA_016182335.1 of Deltaproteobacteria bacterium. Lineage (GTDB taxonomy): Bacteria > Bdellovibrionota > JACOXK01 > JACOXK01 > JACOXK01 > JACOXK01. The sequence goes on from JACOXK010000133.1 coordinate 10,376, forward strand.
TTACAATCTCAAAAATTGGGTTTTGTAAGAGAAAAAGATGAGATCATTAGAATTACAAAGCTTGCTCATCTCATAGAAGAAAAAAAACTGGCGTATGAGGCCTTAAAATTAAATACTGAGTTAACGCAAGAAAATGAAATCGCTTATTTTCCTCTTAATTTCATCAAAGCCTCCGAGTTAGAAGGTAGAATGAAAGATTTATTGAGCGAAAAAGGTAATATCTTAATTGATAAAGCTTCAAATGCACTGATTGTTTACGATAGTCCTTCCTTTTTGAAAAAAATAAATCGAATGCTTCGAACTTACGATCAAAAGCGTCCTGAAATTGCATTTGAGACATACATTATCAGAGCAGAGAAAGATTTTATCGCTGCTATAACCCCACACTTTGACCAAAACTCTCAGTCCACAACTGCGCATTTCAAAGGAAAAGTTAAAGATCGATCAGCCTTCAATGAATTGATTAATGATGCTGAAAAAAAAGAAAAAATTAAACGAATTCTTATTCCGCAGCTCGTTACTGTAGACCGCAAAGAAGCATCATTTTCGACAAAAATTCTAGTGGATGATTTGAAAACCGAAATTAAACTCTCTTTTCTTCCAAAGATTTTGAAAGAAGATCAAATATTAATTGATATGAATTTGGAAAAAGAGGCCTCTGTGAATGATGATCGTCACATTTCTTTGAATACGTCCTCTCATATGCTGATTTCTGACGGGAATACAGCTATGGTGGGAGCTTTTACGTCTGCTGATAACGACTTTTTCATACTTATCACTCCCACCATTCGCCCTATTTGATACCTATTTTTTCGTTTTGATGCTTGCCATGTGTCGGTCTATAATTTTCTCAAATTCTTCCGCTGGGTAAGCTCCTTTAACAGAAACACCGTTCACAAGAAATCCAGGAGTGCCTGTAAAACCAAATTTCTTGGCTTCGGCAATATCTCTCTCAATATTGGTTTTGACTTGGCGAGAATCAAGGTCTTTCTTAAGTTGTGACATATCAAGTCCCAGCTGTTGCGCAGCAGTTTCCAAATAAGCTACACCCTGAGCACTAAACTTATCTTGATTTTTAAATACTAGATCGTGAAATGCATATGCTTTTGATGGACTCTGAAGGGCTATTGCTTCAAAATATCTTGCAGCAGGCATAGCATTGGGATGAAAATCAAGTGGTAAATGTTTATAAACAAGGCGAAGGTCGTTGCCATATTTTTTCTGAAGCTTTTTCACCGTGTCATGAGCTCTGGCGCAATAACTGCATTGAAAATCAGAATATTCAACAAGGGTCACATGAGCACTCGGATTGCCCGCAATAGCGCGTGTTGGGCTAATTTCTGGCTGTTTTGGGTTTGAAAACTCATCTTCCATTGTTTTTGCTTTAGCTTCAAGCTGCGTTTTTTGTTCCTGCTCTTTTTCTGCTTGTAATGCGAGTTGCAATGTTTGAACAAAATCTGTCGGATTTTTTTTGATGACATTAAAAACAATATCCGGATTGTTTTCTAATGTTTTCTTCAACTGTTGAGGGGATGGGGAACACCCAACAAAACCTGCAATGATACACACAACCACTAAATACCTTAGGCCTTTTCTCATATTCTTCTCCTTTTTTAAAAATGAACAGAAACTGATACCCAAACCCATACTACACCTTAAGACTGTATCGGTAAAATTTCTTTAAACTTTATTTAATGTCGGCCATTCTAAAATCTCTGTGCCTACTTTCACCGAACTCAGAGTCTGAATTTGATTGCGTTAAAAAATGAGGTTGTTTGATACCTGGTAGTTATATGAATTATTGCCCACTATAGACAAGATTGCTATCGTCACTGTGTTAGCCCGCAAAGAGGCCACAGGACTATAAAGATGCTTCAGGAGGTTTATCTTTTTTTTTCTTATTCTTCTTTTCAAAAATTTTCTGAAGTTCCAGATCCAAACTTGAGTAATCACCCCGAGCTAAAGCGTATGCCTTTTTATCCATTTGTTTCAACTCTTCTTTTTCTTGCTCGCTCATTTTATTCCACTCACACTCAAATTCTTTAAGAGCGTCTTCTAATTCTTTGTCAGTCTCAGGTGCTTCCTTTGCTGACTCACGCATAATTTTGTCGTATTCTTCGTAACTTTTTGTTTTTTCTTTCCAATTCTCAACCATTTATTTTTTTCCTTGTTGTAATAACAGATTTCAACAATCTATTTTTCCTTGAAGGTTCCATTGTTCCAAAATCTCTGATCTCATTGATAGCATCCTTGAAAAACTTTACAAGCGGACTTTTACTATAGGGGGATGATCTAGCAACATAAGCTGTAATAAAAAACCATGCATCTCTTAAATCAGAGTCTTCAATGACACTTCCAATTTCCATTTCAAATCTTTCTGCATTCCACCATTCTTGAGTTCTTCGATTGAGAAGCTCATCAAATTTCTTTTTCCAGATCTCAATAGTAGCTATATTGTGCTCTCGCCATTTTTTACTTTTCTCAGAATAAGGACTCATAAATTTGCTGAATCATATCGGGCATTTTAATATTGTCCACAGCCCATTTAAAATATGTTGCAAAAAAAATGGGCAGTTTATAGTTCACCAAGAAACTTTGACAATTATGTACAAAGTGAAAAAGGAGGCCACATGAAAAAGGTTAGTTTTATTTTTCTTTCTCTTTCTCTCATCCTCTTATCGTCCAGTGTTTTTGCTTTGGATTTAGGGCGCTTAGCTGGTGATTGGGTGGATGTTGACCATAGTGTTAGACGATTGAAAATAACTTCTTCGAAGGACAAAGATCTGCTAGAGGTGCCTGTTGGCACATATGAGGAAGATGATGGCAAAGAGATAGATCTTATTATTCAAAATAAAGGTGAGAGACTATATGGACCCACTTCTTTTCGATTTGAGTCAGCCAATTCTAACGACTCAGAAGTTTTGATATCAGCAAAATGGGAGGGTTCATTATTAAGCACGCCTTTCTTACTCACATTAGACAGCAAGGATGATACGCTAAGATTGCAATATGTGCTTATTGAACATTCATCTATGAAAGGGCTGTCTTCTGAGGTCTTCACCCATACTTATAGAAGAGCACAATAACTCTTCAGTCTTAAACCATTTCAATAGCCCTTGTTGAAAGTTTTGTTTAAACAAGGGCTGTTTCTTTCCGGGTGTTTCATTTTTGGCGGACTGCGGAGAAGAAGTATTGAGTTCCTCTTTCAACATGTGAGCGATTAATGTATCCGAAAAACTTGAAAATTTAACGACATCACTATCCAGCAGCAATAGTGAAATTAGAAAGAAGAAATAAGCGCTAAATGCGAGGATGACAGATGAAATAAATATAGCTATGGGCTTTGGTACTATGATTCGTTATCTCACATCGGGGGAATCCCATGGAAAGGGCTATACGCTCATCATTGAGGGCTTTCCCTCTGGCTTTACAATTGATTTAAATTACATTCAACAACTTCTTTCAAAACGACAAAAGGGAGTAGGAAGAAGCAAGCGCAGCCTCTGGGAAGATAATTCGTTCGACATTCTTTCTGGCATCTTAGAAGGAAAAACAACAGGAGCGCCTTTGGCTTTCTTCATTCCCAATAACTTTAAATCTCAAAAAAAACCCTACTTAGAGAAGAATCTGCACCCAAGACCGGGTCATGCCGATCATGCTGGTTCTATAAAATATGCTCACGAAAATATTATTCCTGTCATTGAAAGGGCTAGTGGCCGAGACACTGTAGCTCGAACTTTGTGTGGCACTCTTTGTCTTTCTTTTTTAAATACTTTTGGAGTAGAATCGTTAAGCCATGTCATTAATATTGGGGGGATTTGTGCCTCCAGAGATGCTAACTTCGATTATATTCGAGAAAGGCTACAGAAATCACTACTTCACTGTGCCAACACTCAAGCTGAACAAGAAATGAAAGGCCCTATTGAAAAAGCTACAAGAGAAGGAACCTCTGTGGGTGGTATAGGAGAGGTTCGCTTTCGTGGAATACCCATTGGATTAGGCTCCTATGTGCACTGGGACCGTAACCTTGATGGCTCTATAGCCAAAGCCATTTGCAGCATCCCAGGAATTAAGGGCGTTCAGTTTGGAGCTGGATTTGATTATGCAAACCTCCCTGGGCACATAGCACATGATGCTTTTATTCAAGATAACGGCTTTCACAGAAGAAGCAATCATGCTGGGGGGATAGAGGGAGGCATGTCCAATGGGGAAGAGATTGTTGCTTCTTTTGTTATAAAACCACCTTCTTCACTTTTAAAACCACTTTCATCCATTAATCTTAGTTCACACTCTTTGGATAAAGCTTTTGTCACCCGTTCTGACGTTTGTTTTGTTCAAGCAGTTTGTATTGTGGCCCAAGCTGTGACGGGTATAGAAATCCTCAACGCTTTTTTAGAAAAATGGGGCGGCGATTCTCACACAGAAATCAAAAAACACTATGAAGCTTCTTACAAACACTCCCTCTAAAATATATTTAGGAAGTCATTCCATCCAGAACTTTCTTAATAATTTGCTACAAGAATCTAATGATTCGAAAGTTTTTCTTTTTATTTCAAATAGTCTTCCGCACAAAAGAGTTCATAAGCTCTTAACTGTCCTTCCCAGAAACTGCTTTATTAAAATCGTCCCTAATACTGAATCCTTCAAAAACTTTAGCGTGGTTCAATCTCTGCTCAAACATCTGTTGACCCATCAGGCTGATAGAAAATCTCTTCTCATTGCGGTCGGCGGAGGCGCTCTTCTTGATACTGTTGGATTTGTAGCTTCCATTTATTTAAGAGGTGTTCGCTGGTGGGCCATCCCAACAACCCCGATTGCTCAGATGGATTCAAGTATTGGTGGCAAAACAGCCATTAATTTTCTGGGTAAAAACACGGTTGGGTCGTTTCACCTTCCCCAAAAAACATTGATTGATATCGAGTTTCTATCTTATTTTCCAAAACCGTTGCTGGAGGAGTCTTTTGCGGAAATAGCCAAAATGGCATTGGGTTTTGATAAGAAACTCTGTGATTATCTGCTAATACATTCTCTTTCATCGCAGGAGTCTCTCCTCTACGCTCTTCGCAAGTGCATTCTTCTTAAAAGAAAAATAGTACTTGCTGATTTTAAAGAAACGAAAAATATCAGAACTCTGCTCAATTTTGGACATACGTTTGGACATGTTTTTGAAAGTGTAGAAAAGATTTCTCATGGGAAGGCTGTATCTAAAGGCCTTTGTATAAGCCTCTCACTGTCGCGAAGACATGGATATTGCCACAAACATGAAAAAGAAGAAGCTATGGCTCTTCTTCATAAAATGAACTTAGTCTTTCCAATAAATCTTCCAAGCACTACTATTTTAAGAAAATATCTTATGAAAGACAAAAAAAGACAAAATGATAGAATTCATTTCGTGTATTATAAAAAAAAGAAGTCACTTTTAACACAAGCTACTTTTGTTAAATCATTGATTTATGATGCTCAAAGAGAATTTTAATTTTTATTTTTCTTTATTTCTACTTGTATTTTTAGGCATTCCCCTTTTATCGTTCTTGTTTTTGTACTTACGAAAACGAAAAAGAGGAGTAGAAGAAGATACCTCTTTGGGTCATTCATTTTTAATACAATATAAATGGAGAGAAGGATGGGTACAATTTCTAACCCCCATTGAATATTTTTTCCTAAGATATAAAATTCCGCCCAATGTTTTAACTTTTCTTGGATTGTTATTGAGTTTCTTGTGTGCCATTGCCATCGCTCAAGGATTTATCAGCTTAGGTGGTTTTTTTCTAATTCTTGCAGCAGTGTGTGATATTTTCGATGGAAGAATTGCTAGACTTACAAATAAAGTGAGCTGCAAGGGCGCCCTCTTAGATAGCGTTTTAGATCGAATCGGAGAGTTTGTAATTCTCTGTGGCTTTCTTTTATATTTTCTCAATAAAGGAGTTTATCTCAAAGCCAATCTTGAGCTTTATGTCATGCTCGTTCTTATCTTTTCAAGTTTTATGACAAGTTATCTGCGTGCCAGGGCTGAAAGCTTAGGAATACCCGCTAAAGTTGGCTGGATACAGCGTCCAGAACGCATTGCTGTTCTCATCATAGGTTCTTGTCTCTCTCCTTTTTTTGTAATGATTCCACTGTTTCATGAATGGAGTTTCATGCTTATTGTATTGGATCTGCTGGCCCTAGCTAGCCTCATCACTGTTCTGCAGCGCACCTTATATATCTTGAAAAGAACAGATATTATGGAAACATAATTCGAACTTGGGTTAGAGTTTTGTCTTCGTAAACGACATTGTTAGGTACTGTGTCAGAAGCATTGTTCAAATAAGCGTAGGATCCAACAGCAATTAACGCCGTGGCGGCTGCCGCCCAAAACCACCAATTACTAAGAAAAGTAGACGAGTCTTGCTCATAAACATTATGGGACATATTTCTATTAAGTTGTGATTCTTTTGAATTGGCTTCATCTTTCGTAAGTGGATTAATTTTTGAAATCCAATCTGGTGCTTTATTTGAAACTGTATTACCTAGCTCTTCATTCTTAATAAGACTGATTTTCTTCAAAGTAATATCACGTTTTAATAATTGATCTGGGATTTCTTTTGCAAACGATTCACTCCACATTTCATATTCGCTCTGCCTTATTTCGATCTTGTGAGGTTCATGTCTTGATAGTTTAACGGTTAAAGGCGTTTCCCCTCGTTCCACTCCATCAATAAAGAGTGTAGCAAAGTGAGGGGATGAGGTAAGAGCCATATAGTAATAATCTTTAAAAAAATTGGTTTTCGACTTTTGAAATATCTTTTGAATTTTAGGACCATACTCATCTTCGGAAAGAGAAACCTGTGGATCCAATTCTAACAGATCAAAAAATGCTGATTGAGCTTGAGTTTGTGAATTTTTGGTTGCAAAACTTAAAGCCAGAAGCAGATGGGCATCTTTCAGATGCTGCGTTGGAATAGACTTCAAGTCAGAAGTCTTTAAAGTATTTTGTAAAATACTGATAGCGTTTTCAATTTCAAAATGGTCGTACGATTTCTTGGCTTCCCTTAAATTTTCATAAAAAGCTGGTTGTCCTAATATAAGATGGGGAACAAGAAGAATGATAATGAAAATGTGGATCACTTCCAGCCTCGAGTAACATTTTGAACTTTCTCATAAACCTCTCTTGGTGACAGAGAAACATGATATCCATTTTTAACAACCTCTCGACCCTGAACAACAACAGTATCAATCGCTCTAGGTGACATAGCGTAAACAATATTTTTAACAAGATTTTCTGTTTTAAAAGGTAGGAGCGAAATATCCGAAACTCGAATGCCAACAAAATCACAATAATTTCCAGGCTTCAAGACTCCAGTTGGTATTCCTAAAATTTTTCCGCCATTTTCAGTTCCCATTTTAAAACTTGTTTCAGCTGGGCATACAGCTCCATCCAGATGGGTCAGTTTTTGAAGAAGTGAACAAGTTCGCATTTCATCAAAAACACTAGTTCTGTTATTGGAGCAAGCGCCATCTGTTCCCAATCCAACGATTACATTCCGTTTTAAAAGTTTCAAAATGGGAGTGACCCCGTCACCCAAATACATGTTGCTTGCTGGATTATAAGAAAGTTTAACTTGTTTTTCTGCCATAAGCTCTACTTCTTCATCGTCTATCCATACGCAATGGACACCAACAAGCCTATCTGAACAAGCACCTATGTGGTTCAAAAATTTAAGAGGCGTTTTTCCATACTTCTTCTTCACTTGTTCAACTTCATATTTGGCTTCTGCAATATGCATGTGTAGATAAGAGTTTTTCTCTCTGGCGATTTCCATACCTGCCTCAATCATAGCTTGGCTGGCGCCATGCAGACTATGAGGAGCAGGGTAAACACGGCACATAGAATTCTGTCCCACTTCATCAATAAGAGAAAGACAATTCTTTTTGGCTTGCGATACTGATTCCTGGTATTGCGATGGAGCGCCCTTCCAATCATAAAGACAGCGCGCCAAAACCAATCGAATCCCTACATCATGCGCTGCCTGTATGACGGCTCTGGCATTCTGGTTACCACCGTCGTGAATATAAAAAAAGTCGCACACAGTTGTAACACCGTTGAGAATCATCTCATAAAAGGCAAAAAGCGCACCCGTATAAATGCCATTTTGATCTAAAAGTTTTGAAAACTTGTAAATACCTTGATCTCTCCACTCACTGAAACTGCGATCATCAGAAAAACCTCGAACAAGAGATTGAAATGAGTGATTGTGAGTGTTGATCGTTCCAGGAAGAAGAATAAGATCTTCACACTCAATCACCGTGGAATCGGTTGGTTTTAATTTCGATATTGGAAGAATGTCCTGAATCACACCCCGGTCTTCAACTAAAGCATGGTTCTCCAAAAACGCTCCATCACTGTAGATATAAGGGGCCTTATATATTTGCATGTCGCAGAACTTATTCTTGAGCCTTCCCCACTGTCAACAGGTTGCCTATTACTTTAAGTCAGAGACTCCTTACTCCGACTCCTCCTGTTATGCTTGACCCAAAGTTTCATTTTGATAACGTAGGGCCAATTATGAAAAAAGGTTCTCTTTTCATATTTGGCCTATTTATTTGCATCAGCACCTATCTTGTATCTAGACTTTATTCTGAAGAAGAAAGCTCTTCGATCACTGTAGAAGACAGTCTTCAAAGAACATTACAATTTGACGAAGAACCCAAAAAAATCTTAAGCCTTGCTTCAAGCTGTACTGAAATTCTAACGTCCCTGGGATTAAAAGACAGACTTATTGAGGCCTCTGAGTTTAAAGATTTTCCTACTCTTTATTCGAGAAACAGAGAAAAATATAGTTTACCAAAATCTCGTCATTCAGCTGACGTTGTTTTTATTGAAGGAAAAGAAAATTATGACTTTTTTAAATCGGAATTAGAAAGTCGAGATTGGAAAGTTTTTGTATATCACCCTTCCTCGCTTGATGATGTTTTTAATTCGATTGAGAAAATCTCCCTCATTTTTGGAAGACAAAGGGTTTCAAAAACTGTCAATCAGGGAATCAAAGCTATTGCCAATTTCATAAAAGAACAATCTGAACCTCTTAAAAAACCAAAAATCTTTATTCAAACTAGCCTTGACCCTTCAAAGTCCGCACCCACTCAGGGTTTTGTTCACGATGTCATTAACGTTCTCAATGGAGTTCATGTGACTGCTGCACATGAAGCTGAAAAGGTCGTGATTGCATGCCCGAAAGACCAATTTGTATCATTGAAATCAGAATGGAATAAAATGTCTGGCATTTCTGCTGTGGCTGAGAATAAGATTTATTGGATTGATTCAAAAACTATTTTAGAACCAAGCCCTCGAATTGCTGAAGCGTTTGTGCGCTTGTCTAAAATCTTTTATTATCCTCAAACTCTTGAGCATTAGACTCTCACCATCTCACCGGGTTGATGAAGGTCGACTAAGTCCCCTAATAATATAAGCAATAATTCTTTATGACAACAACATATGAATATCCTCTCGAGTGAGTTTTTGTAGAAAACTCTTGTCAGATGTTATGAGAGTGGACGCTAGATGGGTTTTCTTTTTTTGCAGTTCTAAAATTTTTTCTTCAATCGTGTCACGTGCTACCATTCTATAGGCAAAGACTTTTTTTGTTTGCCCAATGCGATGTGTCCTGTCTATCGCTTGGGTTTCCACGGCTGGGTTCCACCAAGGATCAAGGAGATAAACATAATCTGCCGCTGTAAGATTAAGCCCCATGCCGCCAGCTTTAAGACTGATTAAAAAAACCTTGCAATTCTTATCGTTTTGGAATCTTTCTACTCTTGATTGTCGATCTGTGGTTTGACCATCCAAGTATTCATACTTTATTTGATGTTTATCCAAATTCTCTCGAATAATGCTTAAGAAACTTGTAAATTGAGAGAAAATAAGAGACTTGTGTCCTTCGTTGATGATCTGAGGCAGGTGCTCCAAAAGTAAATCAAGTTTGGCGCTTGAGTTCTTTCGATGATTTCTATCAATAAGTCCTGGATGACAAGCTATCTGCCTTAAGCGAAGAAGGGCTTCGAGAATGTTCATCTTAGATTTTGCGATTCCAGAAATTTCTATTTTATTGAACACCTTTAAGCGGTAATAGTCTCTGAGCTCCTCATAAAGTTTTTTCTGAGTTGAAGAAAGCTCACAATGAAGGACTTGTTCTGTTTTTTGAGGCAAATCTTTTAAAACTTGCGATTTTGTTCTTCTTAAAATGATAGGTTTAATGGCTTTGGAAAAACTTTCGAGTAGATTTTGATCTTGTTCATATCCATTAAACATTCTTGAAAAGACGCCTTGAGCTTTAAGGGTGATAAAGCCAGGATTAATAAAGTCCAGGATGGAATATAAATCATCAATCCTATTTTCTATAGGAGTACCCGTCATTGCCAGTTTGTAATCAGCTTTGAGCAATCCAGATGCCTTTGAAACAAGGGTTCTTTGATTCTTTATAGCTTGTGCTTCATCTAGAACAATACAATCAAACTTAATATCTTTTAAGATTTCAATATCTTGTCTCATCGTATGAAAAGTAGTGACAACTATATCAGAAGTAAAAAATTGCGAAAGTAACATATGTCTTCCAATACCAATATAAGTTAAAACGCTCAACTTTGGGGAAAATTTTTTTGCCTCTTCAACCCAATTAAACACGACAGATTTTGGGCTAACAACAAGACATGGTTGCTCTTTTTTGTTTTTCCGCTCGTTGTTTCTATTAATGAAGTAGGCCAAAAATTGCACAGTCTTCCCAAGACCCATATCATCAGCTAAAATTCCTCCAAGTCCAAAATCTTCTAAAAAATGCAGCCATGCTAAACCTTCTTTTTGATAGGATCTTAAACTTCCCTTAAAACCTTCTGGAGCTTGCAAGGGCTTAATTCCTGAAAATGACTGAATCTTGTTCTGAAGATTTTTAAAAATTTCGTCGGATTTAAGATTTTTTTCTTCAGACAACAAAGCATCTAAGAAGAGACCCTGGGATTTTTGAAATCGAAGACTAACATTATTGCTATTCTTCTTTTGAGACCCAAGTGAAGAAAGAGGTAAAAAACGCTTAAGCCATTTTTCAGGAAGAATGCCAACACTTCCATCACTTAGTTGAATGAGATTATTTCCACCCATTGAATTGAGGAGTTGCTTTAATCCTGCTGAAATATGGCCATCAAATATCATTTCAGCATCCACATCAAACCAATCAATGCCGGAACTCACACTGATGTTAAAATCTCCAGATTGGCGGACTTTTTTCCCATCAATTTCAACAAGCCAACCCCAACTTATCATTTTTTTTACAAGAACCGGAAAGTCTTGC
>JACOXK010000043.1 GCA_016182335.1 Deltaproteobacteria bacterium
AGTTTCTGGAGAAACACTTAATCTTCCATCAGCACTTTTTCTCAACGATTCTTTTACGTTTATTGCTGACACCGGAAATAACCGTGTTCTTCGATTTGAGGAACAGTAAGCTGTTTACCAAATTTCTCATTTGAAGGAATGAGGATATTTTTTCGGCACGTGGTCAAAATCCTCCAGCGAGAATTTTGCCGCTCAGCACTCGGGTTTGCGATTTTTGCTGCCGCAAAAAACCTTGCTCGCAAACCCTATAATATATAAAAATCAAAGGCTGTTTGTGATTGGACAAAATTTTGCCCTTTTGAAAATTTGTCTGGACAAAATTTTGTAGATATGAAACAATGTCCAAGTGATATCTCGAAGAATTGAGGACTTCATTCAAACTGATCTGAAGAAAAAAATGGTTTTCCTGTCTGGTCCAAGACAGTGCGGCAAAACTACACTTGCAAAAGATTTACTAAAAGTGTTTCCCAGTGGTCAATATTACAACTGGGACATTGGGAGAGACCGCAAACTCATTTTGAAGAATGAGTTTAATCTAGATTCTCAAGTATGGATACTCGATGAAATTCATAAGTTTAGAAAGTGGAGAAATTTTCTTAAAGGTCTGTATGATGAACATTCAGAAAATCACTCTATTTTAGTAACCGGTAGCGCTCGCCTCAACTTGTACGGACGAGGGGGCGATTCGCTGCAGGGTAGATATTTTGCTCATCATCTACATCCTCTCACTCTCTCCGAAGTGTTAAAAACAAAATTTTCAAACTTAGATTCTGTTATTCAGTTTCCTCATGAAGTAAAGATAGAAGCTGTGGAAACTTTAGAGCATTTGCTCATTCACGGCGGTTTTCCAGAACCTTTTTTAGAAAAATCTTTGTCAGAAGTTAAACGCTGGCAATTATTATATTCTGAACGTCTCATTGAAGAAGAATTAAGATCCTTAGAACAAGTAAGAGAAATTGAGCAGATTGAACTTCTTTTAGATAGATTAGACGATATTGCAGGTTCTATTATTTCTCTTAATTCGTTGAGAGAGGATCTCGATGTCTCTTTTGATTCAGTAAGAAAATGGTTGATAATTTTTGAAAAAATTTATGCGTGCTTTCGTATTTCTCCCTTTGGTCCACCTCGCATTAAAGCAGTTAAGAAAGAACAAAAACTTTATCTCTGGGATTGGGCACGCGTAAAATCAGACGGCGCCCGTTTTGAAAATCTCATTGCAGTTCATCTATTAAGACTTATTGATTATGCAAGAGATGTGTACGGGGAAAAATGCGAGCTTCGTTATTTTAGACACCGTGATGGATCGGAGGTCGATTTTCTTCTGCTCAGAAATCACAAACCCTGGATGGCCATTGAGGTTAAACTTGAAGAGCAGGAACTTTCCCGCTCACTAAGATATTTGGCTGAAAGAGTAGAGATTCCCCATATTTTTCAGATTTATTTGAAAGGAAAGCACGAGAAAACTTTGGCCAAAATAGGTAATACTCCCATTCGTTCCATAAGTGCGCCCCGTTTTTTGCTTCAGCTTCCATAAGCTATGTAGTTTATTCGGCTGCACTTTCTCCTCTGTTTCTTCTTAAAGGAATTCCTCATCGATTCGTGGGCTTAAGCGATATAAGCCAAGAAGACGTAGACGAATTTATTCAAGATAGCATTCCTACTAGATCAAAACGCGAAGTCGAAGATTTTGTAAAGCATATGTACGCAAAACAAGAAGGAGTTTCCCAATTTAAAAAAATCTCCGATATTCAAAACTTCATTGTTTCTGAACTTTTGACCGAATTAGAACAATCGGAAAAGAAACTTGCGATAGTTGAAAGTAAAAAAGACTTTCAAGATACTTTTAACTATACTTATTGGGACAATCAATTTCGCTTGAAACATTCGGCCTCGTTTGATCTAGCTGAAGTCCATTCTTTGAGGATGGCTTATAAAGGTATCTCAATGCTTTTAAAAACCGCTTCTGCCTACCAGTTGGATAACGCTCTGAACATTTATGAAACTTATAAAGATAAAAGTAACGTTGTAATGAAGACAATTGTTCATGCTTCAAAGATGTATCCTACTCTTCTAACATTACGCAGCAATGGAAGAGCATTTCTTCAGAGCCTATTAAATGATTCTTCTGACATTATCGAAGGGCTTCGAATCATAGCTGGAATATTAAGATCAGACACAGTTCGTGAAAGCTTTCTTCTACACCCCATCAATCAGAAGAAATATGATGATTTCATATCGGACTTAGATCATGTATCGACGTTTCTTGCTGGCCCTGTTGCAGTTAAAATCGGTCAAAAGAGCGAACATGAAAAAGTATATGTCAATGTGAATGCTACCGCACTTTTTGCTAACCCATTGAATGACTTAAGATCTCTTTTTCCAACAGAATATACCAAGAATGGCCATCGAGGTGTTGTATTTCCAGATCTTACATTTGGTGGCGTTACTCCCCAAATGGATTTAGTCAGCACATACTGTGAACTTAAGAAAAAAATGCAAAGAATTTCTGATGGTTCCATTGCTGAAATTGAAATTGGCGATCAGTATGTCAGCGTCGATAGTCAAAACTTTCTGGATTTCATAGGATGCCCTGAATGATCCTATCTCGCTTTCACTTTGCAATAGCATTGTTACTAAGCACAGTGGCCAGTTTAAAACTGGCCACTTCTGCTCAGTTCCGACACATCCCAAAAAGTATCATAGTTTCAGAAATTGAAGGTTATATTTCATCTTCTGAAAATATTGTGCTCACAGTTCAAGCTTCACAAAGCACAGCATTATTGACGACAGCGTACAGCTTTTTTTTGAAGCCTAAGATTGTCATTCATTTTCCTGATAATGACATACCCTTAGAAATCACATGCTCCAAAATGAAATTTCACCATGTTTTCAAAGACTATGTGTTTGAAGGTAACGTCGTTCTTAAGAGAGGCTCTCAAGTTTTAAAAACAGATTTTTTAAGATTTGATTCGAAAAATTATGAACTCAGTTCTTTCGACAAATATACTTTTTCCTCAGGAAAACATATTGTTCACGGTCAGGCATTTCATGGAATGCTTAAAAAACATTTATTGACCCTTTATGGCCTTCCGTCCAAAAATCATTTTAAAAAAATTGATCTTTCAAATGCCCATCAGGCTAAAACAGTTCGGATTTGATTTTTAAATGCCGTTTTTGCGCCTTGAGTGACAAAATGTGGCATTTCTGCCATATTTCCGTGTTGGGTTTTTTAATAATTTAATTATTTCAATGGGTTAATGATTTAGTTTTGTAGCATGGGTTTTGCTTTGACCGTCATTGCGAGGCCTAAGTATTCTTGAATGATTTTTCGGTTTCACAAAAATCATTCAAGAATGGCATAACCCATGGCGCTTTGTAAAAAATAGCCATGCTGGGCCTGGTGGCAATCTAATATTTGGATTCTTCGGGCTTCGCCACGAGCGGCTTCGCCCTCTGAATGGATGTTGATGTGTCATCCAACGATCCACAAGCTCTTGGCGTTTTTGGCCAAACTAATTTCACAAATACGGGAGCCGGTACTTCAAGTTCTACTTTGGAT
>JACOXK010000134.1 GCA_016182335.1 Deltaproteobacteria bacterium
GTTGCAGCAGCCTTCAATCGCTTTTATTTGAATCATAAAGTCGTTGTTGAGGATAGAACACTACAAAAAGCACGAGTAAGCCTTGTAGCAGGTGCCCTTTACGTGCTTGGAAATGGTCTTAAACTCTTAAGTCTCTCCACTCCTTCTAAGATGTAAATAATTCTTTTCATCAGTCATTGCTAGAGATCTGCTTGCAGAAAAATAAATTCTTCGCTAATGGTCTGAATGACGTGCGGGCGATTAGCTCAGCGGTAGAGCGCTGCATTCACATTGCAGAGGTCGTAGGTTCAAGCCCTACATCGCCCACCATGCTTAAGTCTTACTTCTTCCCCATAAGCCACTCATCTTTTTGACTTCAATTACCTATGACTATTTTGGCATGTAGGTCATAATAGACTTGACTATTTTGGCATATAGGTCATAATAGACATAACGATGGATATTAAACGTTATCTTCAGGCTCATCTGACAAAGGACCTTCAAAAGAAAATGGTTTTTTTGGGCGGACCCCGCCAATGTGGCAAAACAACTCTTGCAGAGCATATCCTCAGAGACTTTCCTTACCATGCTGACAAAAAAGGCCTTTACTTGAATTGGGATGATGATGACCACCGTCAAAGAATACTAAAAAGAGAATGGAGTGATAATGATGAGTTGGTTTTTTTTGATGAGCTCCATAAATTTCACAGATGGAAAAATTGGATTAAAGGAACGTACGACACAACAAGGGCAAAACATCGATTTTTGGTAACAGGAAGTGCTCGCTTAGATACTTACAAGAGAGGCGGCGATTCACTTTTGGGACGCTACCATTACTGGCGTCTGCATCCTTTAACTTTAGCAGAGTCTATCAAGGGTATTTCACAGGGTGATTATTTTAAAAGACTCATGACTGTTGGAGGTTTCCCTGAGCCATTTTTGGACAATAATGAAAGCGAAAGTAAAAGGTGGCGTAAAGAAAGAATAGAGCGAGTTATTAAGGACGACATTCGTGATCTTGAACAGCTTCATAATATTTCTGCGCTTGGATTATTTTTGGATGCTTTAAGGCGGCGAGTTGGAGGACAAATTGTCTTTTCAAATATCGAAGTAGATTTACAAGTTTCTCAGAAAACGCTTAAGAGATGGCTTGCGATTTTTGAAAATATGTATCTGGTTTTTGCAGTGCGTCCATTCACAAAAAAACTTCCCCGCGCTATTCAAAAGCCTCCAAAAGTATATTTTTTTGATAATGCCGATGTCATGGGTGACGAAAGTCAGCGTTTTGAAAACTTAGTAGCAACCCATCTTCTTAAAAAGATTCATTTTTTGGAGGATAGCACGGGGGACTCTTATGAGCTCAGATATGTTCGTGACAAAGAGGGTCGTGAAGTCGATTTTTTAATTCTTCGTGAGGACAAACCCTACATGTTGATTGAAGCAAAACTCACAGATTCAACACCGCATAGAGCTTTACAGTATTATGCTGAAAAGTTGACTCCCAATTATGCTATTCAAATCGTTGCTTATCTTAAGCACCCATTTAATAAGGGAAAACTTTCTGTGCAATCTCCCTTCGATGAACTCTCAAAACCGCTCACTCTATAGGTAAAAAAGTGAATAATTATAATCTTAAACGTGCCAAAAAATGATTTCAATATATTTCTATTTTATTATTTCTCAAAACAGTTTTTTCATGCATCGGTTTCATTGACAACATTTTAGTGAATGATACATCTTTTTGAGGTCTCAAATGGAAGGGAAAAAGCTTGATTACTATTTTAAAATTATTAAAATCGTAACACCGTTTCTTCTTATAGGAGTTGGGGTTTTAGGATATGTCTCTTTGTATCCCAATCAATTCGTTGACGTTGGATACGCACCTGTGCAGCCCATTGCATTTTCTCATAAATTGCATACGCGTGATCTTGAAATTTCATGCTTTTATTGTCATGGAAATACTCTTTCATCATCGCATGCAAGTATTCCTTCAACTCAAACCTGCATGAATTGTCACAGTCTTGTGAAACCTGACAGCTCAGAAATACAGAAAATTCACAAAAGTTTTCAGAATAACAAACCTATCGAATGGATTAGAGTTCATAAGTTGGCTGATTTTGCCCATTTTAAGCACAATGTTCATATCCAAGCAGGCGTAGACTGCGCCAATTGCCATGGGGATGTGAAATCAATGGATGTTATTCAACAAGTAAAGCCTATGAATATGAGCTTTTGTTTGGATTGTCATAGAGGGAAAACGGAAATTATATGGGCAGACTGGAAAAAAACAACAGCAGAGAAATGGGAGCCGTATAAAGTGCCTGATCAGATTGCCACTTCCCCTGGATTCCCTCTATTGGCTGCGCCTAAAGGTGGGAATGACAGTGTGCTAGGTGGGTGGATTCAAGAGCATAAAAAAAGGGTTGCCAGTGACAGGTGTTCCAGCTGCCATTATTGAGGAAAAAACATGAATAATTTTAAAATAGATATGGATTCTTCGGCTACGCCTCAGGATGACAAGATTGCCACGCCACCTGCGGTGGCTCGCAATGACGTTGCTCTGAATGAAGGAAATGGGCTGGATGTTACCAGAAGAGGGTTTCTTTCTTTGCTCGGAGCAAGTGTTGCCTTAGCAACCTCGGCTTGCCGCAAACCAGTTCATAAAATTCTTCCCTTTGTAAAAGAGCCAGAAAACCTCAAGCCAGGCATTTCCAAATACTATGCATCAACTTATCCTTTAGCTGGTACTTCTTATGGAGTCCTTGTTGAAACAAGAGAAGGCAGACCTATCAAATTGGAAGGCAATCCTGATCATCCGTTAAGTCAGGGAGCTACTCATCACTTAGCGCAAGCTTCTATATTGGATGTGTACGACTCAGACAGAAAAAAATATCCAACTATCGGTGCAAGTCGTGTCAGCTGGGAACAGTGGATTGAGGTCACGTCGACAATACTTAAGAATGCACAAAATAAAAATAAAAGAGTGTGTGTTCTTCATGAGTCATCTGCAAGCCCCACTTTACAAGAGGTTTTAAGAAAGTTCTCGAATCAATTTAAGAACATCAGCGTTATTGAATTTGAGCCAACATCTTCTGAAAATGAAACTATTGCTTTTGAAGAGTGTTTTGGTCTTTCTAGCATTCCACAGCCAAAGCTGGACAAAGCTTCAGTGATTTTAAGCTTGAATAGTGATTTTTTAGGAGATCCTCGAAACAATGTTTCTTCTATCAAAGAATGGACGAAAACACGTAAAATACCCTTACAACAAAATTCCATGAGTCGGCTTTACAGTGTTGAGAGTTTCTTGTCTCTAACGGGAACAAACGCCGATCATCGATTGGCCCTCAAACCTTCGCAACTTTTAGAGTTTGCCTTGGGGTTGGCAACAATTCTCATAGAAGAATATCAAATAGGTGATAAAAATCTCATACCCATTTTTGAGAAAGTTTCACGCCCTACATACTCTTCTGCCTACTCTGAAGCTTTTTTGAAAACTCTGGCTTTAGATCTCTCTGAAAACATTGGCAAAAGCCTTGTTCTTGTTGGTCCTCAAGAATCCAAAGAACTTCACATTGCAGGCCTCCTTCTCAATGCTCTTTTGAAGAGTTTCTCTAACACTTTGAATTTAAAAAATTATACAACCCGGTCAAAAAACGGCTATGGGAAAATTAAAAATTTCCTTGAGGATCTTAAACACAATAAAGTTGATGTTTTAGTAACTCTCGGTGGAAACCCTGCTTACCATTTTGGCGAAGCATTCAGCATTCCTGCCCAAAAAATTCAAAATAATATTCGCTTGAGTCTTTATGAGGATGAAACTTCACAAGTCACTCGTTATGATGCACCCCTCTCTCATTTTTTAGAGTCATGGGACGATTCAAAGCCTACTTCGACATCTTTTAGCATTCATCAACCGACTTTAAGGTCTTTGTACCAATCACGATGCACGGGGGAGATGCTTTTGGAGTGGCAAGCGCATCTTGAGAATATAACGATTCTTCCAACGGAAGCATGGATTTCTGAAATCAAAAATAATTTTAAGCACAATTGGAATGAAATTCTCCAAAAGGGGTATATAAACGTGGATTCAACACCTCTTGCATTGAGCCCAATTAATGTTTCTGCTGTGAGCAGGATGATCGATGAAGGAAAATATCGATCCTTCGGGCTTCGCCGCCCTCAGAATGACAAAAAAAACAAGCAGGATGACCCGTCTTCGCCTCATGGCTTCGACGAGGCAAGCAATCACAATGACGCAGTTATTGAACTGCAGTTTGAGATAAGTCATGCAACGTTTGACGGACGTTTTGCCAATAACGGTTGGTTACAAGAGCTCCCCCACCCCGTTACAAAAATAACTTGGGATAACGTGGCAAACATGTCTTCAAAAACAGCGCAAACACTGAACCTTAAAAACGAAGATGTGATCGAACTTGCATACGGCAATAAAATTTTAAGCCTTCCCGTTTTTATTCAGCAAGGCTTGGCAGAGGGTGTTATCACGACTCAAATTGGTTATGGAAGAACGCATGCTGGGCATGTCGGCTCAAACATTGGTAGCAACGTGTTTCCGCTTCTTATGGCTTCTGATTTTTCTTGGTCTCTGACACAAAATGTTTCCATCAATAAAACAGGAAAAACTTATAAAATAGCAACGACACAAAAGCATGCCGATCTTATGGGCCGCCCTATTGCTCATGAAGCAGCTCTTGATGATTATAAAAATAATCCTGATTTTCCAAAACAAGACGATCATAGTGAGTCATTTGATCTTTACAAAAAAGAACATACTTATCCAGGGCATAAATGGGGAATGAGCATTGATCTGACAAGTTGTGTCGGATGCAATGCCTGCGTTACGGCTTGTAATACAGAGAACAACGTTCCTGTCGTTGGAAAAGACCAGGTGTTGAAGGGTCGAGAAATGCATTGGATTCGAATTGATAGATACTATCGAGAAACAGAACAAGAATCCCCGGCAGTTATTCATGAGCCCATGCTGTGCCAGCACTGTGAAGACGCACCTTGTGAAAATGTCTGCCCTGTGAATGCTACAACACACAGTGAAGAGGGTTTGAATGAGATGACATACAATCGTTGTATTGGCACTCGATATTGCTCCAACAACTGCCCTTATAAAGTTCGAAGATTTAACTTCTTTGATTACACAGATGACATTTTAACTCCTGAGGAACTGGGAAAAAATCCAGATGTCACAATACGCATGAGAGGTGTGATGGAAAAATGCACTTTCTGCGTTCAAAGAATTCAAGAAGCGCGAATAGATGCAAAAAGTCATGGGCACGAAAGAATCTCCGATGGGGGCGTAAAATCTGCCTGCCAACAAGTTTGTCCTGCAGATGCTATTGTTTTTGGTGATTTGAATGACCCATCTTCGCAAGTTGCGAAACTTTCAAAATCTCCTCACGGATTTCATATTTTACAACATTTGAATACAAAACCGTCCATAACTTATTTAGCTAAAATTAGAAATCCTCATCCAAACTTAAAGGAGTTTGAATCATTATGAATCAGGCCACAACACCTGAAATATTGGGATGTGAGCCCCTTATCATTGGGCACAAGTCCCGAGCTGAAATCACAGAACTCGTAGCTCATCCGCTGGACCACTTTCCAAACAAAATCTGGTTTGCTCTTCTGGCTGTGAGTCTCTCTGCATTTGCTATAGGACTTGGATGCATAGCATGGCTTATTTATAAAGGGATTGGCGTGTGGGGAAACAATAACCCGGTGGGCTGGGGTTTTGATATCGTCAATTTTGTTTTTTGGATTGGCATTGGCCATGCTGGAACTTTGATCTCTGCCATTCTTTTCTTATTTCGACAGAAATGGAGATGCGCCATTAACAGAGCTGCAGAAGCCATGACGATTTTTGCTGTCATGTGTGCAGGAATTTTTCCTGCCATTCACGTGGGCCGCGTATGGTTTGCATGGTATCTTTTCCCACTTCCAACTCAGCAGAATCTCTGGGTCAACTTTCGATCCCCTCTACTTTGGGACGTTTTTGCGGTATCCACTTATCTAACCGTATCAGCTTTATTCTGGTACATGGGATTGGTTCCTGATCTTGCTACCTTAAGAGATCGAACAAAAAATCCTGTTAAAAAAACAATTTATTCGATTTTAAGTCTAGGATGGAGAGGAGCCTCTAGGCAATGGAAACACTATGAGTCGGCCTATATGATATTTGCAGGGCTCTCAACGCCTCTTGTTCTTTCAGTCCACTCTATTGTGAGCTTTGACTTTGCAACCTCCGTTATGCCAGGCTGGCACACCACTATTTTCCCACCGTATTTTGTTGTTGGCGCTATTTTTGGTGGGTTTGCCATGGTGCTGCTTCTCCTCTCTGTTACGAGAAAAGTTTTTCATTTTGAAAATATCATCACAATATCGCATCTGGACGCCATGAATAAGATTATTCTTTTCTGCAGCCTTGTGATTGGGCTTGCATATGCGACAGAGTTTTTCATTGCCTGGTACAGCAGCAACTCATTTGAATACTACACGTTTGTAAACCGCATGCTTGGGCCCTATGGATGGTGCTATTGGATCATGGTTTTATGCAATGTTATGGCACCCCAAATTATGTGGTTTCGAAAGTATCGACGAAATATACTGGTTATGATTATTGTTTCATTTTTAGTTACGATTGGTATGTGGTTTGAGCGTTTTGTTATCATCGCAACTTCTCTTTCAAGGGACTATTTACCAAGCTCTTGGGATATGTATTATCCAACGCGCTTTGATTTTGGGGTTCTCTTGGGTTCTTTTGGGTTGTTTTTTACTTTGTATCTTATTTTTGTAAGGGTTTTACCTGCACTTTCGGTCAGTGAATTAAAAGGCATTCTGAAATCAAGTAACCCTAAAGGTGAGGTGGATGATGTTCAAGCTTAAGCCCAAAACTCCTTTCAAACAAATTCATCCACACAGTGGAATTGCGGCCCAATTCGGTGAGCCCAACCACCTTCTTGACGCTGTGAAAAGATTGAAAAAAGAAGGTTTGAACGAAATAGAAGTTTTCACACCCTATCCTGTTC
Source organism: Deltaproteobacteria bacterium (assembly GCA_016182335.1). Taxonomy (GTDB): domain Bacteria; phylum Bdellovibrionota; class JACOXK01; order JACOXK01; family JACOXK01; genus JACOXK01. The sequence continues at coordinate 7,038 of JACOXK010000134.1, forward strand.
ATGGCATTGACGCTATTTTGGAGGAGAAAAGGTCTAAAATCCCTTGGGTTAGTTTTATTGCCGGTTTTGTTGGCTTATTGGTTGCACTTCTCATGCAATGGTGGATGAGCGGCGTTGATTACAGACTTAATATTGGAGGCAAGCCGTTTTTTTCAGGCCCTGCTTTTGTGCCCATTATGTTTGAAGTAGCCGTTTTATTTTCTGCATTGGCAACGTTTGTTGTTGTTTGGGGTGCCTGTGGGCTTCCAAAATTTTCAAGCGTCTTCGAAAAAGACCATCGCGCTTTGAGGTCCACTAATGATGAATTCCTAGTTTACTGTGACCGCTCAGATCATAGATTTGATGCTGCTCGCATTGAAGAAATCCTCAAAAACTCTGAGGCATTTGATATTAGGGTGGTGGGCGAGTTATGAGTTTTTATGCCATCTCTCAGGCGCTTCGATATTTTTCTCGGGCACGCGATCGTTTTTTCCAGCGTATAAAACGTCGCTCGGCTCTCGGCTTTGCTCTTTCACTACGCCGCAAGTGGCTTCGTGAAAACCATGCCCGCAAACCCTCCGAGACGTCCCTCGAAAAACATCAAGTCGCCCTGAGTTTCCTGCACATTATTTTATTTGTTGGATTGTGTGGTGGTTGTCAGAGATCTTTTGAGAATCCACCCCTGAGGGTTTTTCCAGACATGGATGACCAAAAAAAAGTAAAACCTCAATCAAAGTTTTCTTTTTTCGAAGGTGGCCAATCTTTGCAATATCCAATTGAGGGAACTGTTGCCCGAAATGATTTGGATTTCACTAAAAATAAAAACGTCGACTATGGAAAATTTCTTTACTCTAGTTACTGTCTACCCTGTCACGGTATCACTGGCGAAGGATATGGCCCTGTTTCAAAACGAGAAATAGCCGCCCTTTTAAGACCACCGTCTTTAAAAGATGGAATAACTCGTACTTGGTCTGATGAACAGATTCATCAATTGATCACACAGGGCAGAGGCCGCATGGGCTCTTACGCTCATCTTATAAACTCTGAAGACCGTTGGGCTGTCGTAGGCTACATAAGACAATTACAAAAAAAAGGTGGAGCAAAGTAAATGCCGCATAAACTTAAAAACACAGATCTTTACATTCAACCTCACAGTGGGGTGACGTTTGTTAAAACCGTCAATTTATCTTTATTTCTGCTAACTTCAGCGCATTTCATCGTTTCAGCGTTTGTGGATATTCACAGAGTCATGTTTAATTATCTCTTTAGTTTATCGATTGTCCTATCTCTTATTCTTGGCGGTTTTTTCTTTACGATGCTTCATCATGCTACAAAATCCAAATGGAGTGTTGTTGTTCGGCGCATAAGTGAATCTTTTACATCCCTTGTTCCTTTTGGTGTTTTACTTATTCTTCCATTGCTGGTTGGAATTCCCCATCTATACGAATGGTCCAATGCACAGCATCTTTCCCATGATGTTGCTCTGCAAAGCAAATCGCACTATCTCAACATTCCATTTTTTGCTATACGATCCTTAAGCTACATGCTTATTCTGTGGTTTCTTTATATAAAAGTCATTAAACCATCTTACGAGCAAGACTATACTGAAAACATTCAAACCACTGCTCACTTGTGGAAATGGAGCTGCATTGGTCTTTTTCTTTTTGGTTTAACAGTTCAATTTCTCTCCTTTGACTGGCTCATGTCACTCTCCCCTCATTGGTTTAGTACTATTTTTGGCGTGTACGTGTTTTCAGGATGTGTTGTTGGTGGTTTATCCGCCATGATTCTTGTTATTGCACTGCTACGCTACTTTGGTTACATGGCCATGGTCACGGAACATCATCTTCATGATTTGGGAAAACTTCTTTTTGGTCTTAACGTTTTTTGGGCTTACATTGCATTTTCCCAATACATGCTGATTTGGTATGGCAACATGCCCGAAGAAACTGTTTTTTTTATAGTGCGTCAGACCGGCGAATGGAAAAACTTTTCACTTATTCTTCCCATAGGACATTTCGTCATTCCGTTTTTATTTCTGATTTCACGTTCTGTTAAAAGAAATATTATTCTTTTAAGTTTTGGCGCTTTTTGGCTTCTTCTGATGCACTGTGCAGATTTATTCTGGCTCATCATGCCCAATTTCTCAAAAGAAAAAGTGCCTTTTGGAAGTCTTGAAATAGGGGCTTTTGTATGGGGATTAAGTCTATTTCTGTTTGCTGCGCTTTCAAAATTACAGAAAAATGCTTTGGTCCCTATCAGAGACCCTCATCTAGCTGATTCCATCAATTTTCATCAGTAATTGCACTTAGGAATGCTTATATAGTCTGGTCTTAGGCTCTGCTTGGGGCATTTTTTGTAATTGATGGGCGTTGATAAAAACATCCACTGTTTTTTCATCAAATTGTGTTCCTGCACAGCGACGCAATTCAGCATAGGCAAGTTCAGCGGACATTGCTTTTCGATAAGGCCTGTCCGATGTCATAGCATCAAAAGCGTCAGCTACGGCAATTATCCTTGAAGGAAGAGGAATATTTTCTGCCTTTAAACCATCAGGGTATCCCAACCCATCGACTCTTTCTTGGTGGGATCTAACCCATTGAGCTACATTTTTAAGGGAACTTACCTCACATAGAATTTCAAAACTATGAATGGGGTGTTGTTTGATGATTTCAAATTCTTCATCTGTAAGTCCAGAAGGCTTATTAAGAATTTCAAGTGGAGTTCCTATTTTTCCAATATCGTGCAATAAAGCCGCTAGTTCTATTTCATGAAGAATGGCTTGAGAAAATGAAAAGTTTCTTGCAACCATTAATGAATAATAAGCCACACGCCTTGAGTGCCCCAAAGTGTATTTATCTTTGGCTTCTAAAGTTTTGATAATAGCATTGAGAGCCTCTTCGACTATTTTTTTATTTTGCGCTTTAAGTCTCTCAACTTCTTTGCTTAACTTTAAAATCAACTCATCTCTTCCATCCATGTACTCCCTATCGGATGGAATGTGAAATTAGCTTAATCTCTGTTCAAAAAAACCTGCCTGACCCTCTTTTCAATCTCAAACTTCGTCATTAGACTCGTTTTCGATAAAAAAAGAGTTTCCGCCTGTTAATCTAATCGTAACTGCTGCGCACGCTCGCATTTACGCTAAGATTAACAACGGCTCCATCGGTTTTCGAATCAAAAACCGTGCCGACTTCATGAAAATCAACTCAGTGGCAGGGCTGTGCTATATTACGCTGGATTCAACTGGTTTTTAAATCTCTTTTTGAGTATCCCCATCGCCTGGGTATGAAGCTGGGAGACCCTGGACTCTGTGACATTTAATATTTCACCAATTTCTTTTAGATTCAGATCCTCATAGTAGTACAGTGCCAGTACTAATCGCTGCTTTTCAGGCAACTCTTCAAGATTTGAAATGATCATCTCCTTGATATCTTTGTCATTCAAACTTGAGAGTGGATCATCGAAGGAGTCCATTTGTATCAGTTTTAAAAAGTTTTTTTTGTCAGATTGTGAAAAATCAGAAAATGAATCAATATTTAAAATAGAAACGGGCTTTGTTTGGGAGAGTAAATCATGTAATTCTTCAAGGCTTACACCTAGCTCTTTTGCAATTTCCTTATTGCTAGCGCGCCTCCCAAGCCTTTTCTCAATAGCAAAACACGCACGCTCAAGCATTTTAGATTTCTCTCGAACACTTCGAGGGACCCAATCCTGAGCTCTTAATTCATCAAGAATGGCACCTCGAATTCTAAATTCAGCATAAGTTTTAAATTGGTTATCTCGTGTAGGATCGTATTTTTCGATAGCGTCGATCAAACCAATCACGCCAGAACTTACTAGATCGTCAAGCTCAATATTTGCAGGTAATCTCATGGCAATTTTTTTTGCTATGAACTTAATTAATGGCATATACTCTTGAATCAATTCACTTCTCTGACGTGAATTTAAGTATTTGAGTTTTTTTTTATTCCACTGATTTCTTACTGATACCCCCATAGCATCTCCCCCCTTGTCATCCTGAGGCCACAAGGCCGAAGGATCTCAGAGTGACACAGATTTAGAGAGCAACTTTTATGCCATTAAATATGCCAATGATTTCACAAGTTACCTGTCAAAATACTGACGATAGGTCTCATGAGCCCCAAGAATTTGACACCATCCTTGTGTAAAGACCACATCGGTTTATTCCGATAAGAAAGGCATGAACATTGTTCTTAGGCCTATTTCATTACTTGTGTTTTTTTTGATTTTTTACGGCAATGGCTGCTCCATCATGGATATTAGTGTAGAGCCTAAAAGAAGTGAAACTTACAAATTAGGAACGCTATCTGATGACTGAAATAAGACTGGATGAACGAGAAGCACAACATACGATAGCAACGGGAAAGCTCGATGGCGTACTTATTAAAATGAATATTTATGTCTTAAGAAAAAATTATTGCATTTATGATCTCACATATTCTGCAAAGATAAATACTTATGATGTGGGGGTTGTGGAATTTGAGCGCTTTGTAGCTGCCTTTCATGCATGGTGAAATATGGTTGAACTTTTTTTCGAAAGATTTGGAAAGGTCATCACAGAGTTTCTAGAATTCTTTGGTGGATTTGGAAGAATACTATTTCAATCCGCCAGAGAAATGGTGACACCTCCTTATTATGTTTCACTCACCCTAAGCGAGGTTTATTCCATTGGCTATAAATCGATTCCCCTCATTGCGGCCACCTGCCTCTCAACAGGCATGGTCATAGCACTTCAAATCGCCTATGGTCTTGAAAAATTTGGTGGCCAGCTCTATGTACCAAAAGTCGTGGCCCTTTCGTTCATTCGAGAACTAGGACCCGTTTTTACAAGTCTTATGGTAGCTGCACGTGTTGGCGCAGGCATCGCTGCCGAAGTTGGCTCGATGAACGTTACGGAACAGATTGATGCCATAAGGGCTTTGGGAACAAGCCCCATCAAGAGAATTGTCATCCCAAGAGTTCTTGGAACTCTCATTTCACTACCACTCCTCACAACTTTTGGGATTCTCATTGGTCTTATTGGTGGGATGATCGTGTGTTACACAGATCTATCTCTCACACCTCAATATTATTACAATAAAATTATGGAAACTCTGACCTTAAAGGACTTTTTTTCGGGTCTTGGAAAAACATTTTTCTTTGCTATTTTTATCTCGATCATAGGATGCTTCAAAGGGTTTACAACAACGGGTGGCACACGTGGTGTAGGCCTTTCAACAACAGAATCAGTCGTGATTTCGGCTATTACAATTCTTATTTCAGATTTCTTTTTGTCTAAATTTTTCTTGAGCTTGTAGGAATGTATGGAGAAAGAGCAAAAAAATATTATTGAAGTTTACAATCTGCACAAAAGATTTGGGGGAAATATTGTTTATCAGGGAGCTACCCTTTCTGTTAAAAAAGGAGAAGTCCTCACTCTCATCGGAGGCTCTGGATGCGGGAAAAGTGTCATGCTCAAACATTTGATAGGCCTTTTGTGCCCCGATGAAGGAAAAATCCTATTCGATGGACAGGACATTACCCTCTTAAGCGAAAAAGAATTCCTCCCGATAAGAAAGCGAATTGCCATGTTATTCCAAGGAGGAGCCTTGTTTGATTCTTTAAGCACTTTTGAAAACATTGCCTATCCTCTCCAGGAACATACAAATCTTTCTTCTGAAGAAATCAGAAGGAAGGTTAAAGACGTTCTGGAGTTGGTCGGTTTAGACGGTAAGCAGAACGTTTACCCCCATGATCTGAGTGGTGGGATGAAGAAACGTGTTGGATTAGCCAGAGCCATTGTTCTAGAACCAGAAGTAGTTCTCTTCGATGAGCCAACAACGGGCTTGGATCCTTACAACACTCGAAAAATCAATGAGGCCATTATTAACCTCAACAAAGAAAAAAAGATGACATGTCTCATTGTCACACACGACATGCCAAGCACTTTTGAAGTTACAGATCGTATCGCCATGGTTCATGAGGGAAGAATCATTATTGAGGACCAGAAGGAAAAAGTAAAAGAGAACGACATTGTTCGTTCTTTTATTACGGGTGAGAAGGTTTTTTAATGAAAGAAAGATTTATAGACATTAAAGTTGGTTTTTTTGTTTTCTTGGGAGTGCTTCTCATTTGCGTTATGATTTTACTCGTAGGAAGTGACAAGCTTCTTTTTAAAGCCAACTACACACTTTATTGCAAATTCCCAAATATTATGGGGCTCCAAAATGGTGCTGGAGTGCGACTTGCAGGTTATAACATTGGAACTGTCAGTAACGTCTTTTTCTCTAAGGATCCTGACGAAAAAGAGGCCGTTATTGTTGAGTTAACTATAGAATACAGCAAACGGGAATACATTCGAATGGACTCTAAAGCTACTATTAATACGATTGGTGTTCTAGGGGACAAGTATATTGAAATTACTTTCGGATCACCATCTCAACCCGTGATTGAACCCAATGGTTGGATCGCAGTGGATGCCCCTAAAGAGATCACTGATTACCTAAGTAAAGTTGGCGGCATTCTCAATAAAATTGATCGCGTGATTTCGTTTGTTGATGATAAGCTTGAAACCTATAAGAAAGAAGGAACCATCACCAAAATCCTCAACAATTTAGTGACAGTCACAACCAATATGGCCTCTATCACGGAAGAAATCAGAAAGGGAGAAAGCGTTCTTGGCAAACTTGTTTATGATACAAAACAATCAAAAGATTTTTCCTTGTTCTTAAGCAATCTCAAAAATATTAGTTTCAAATTGAATTCTGGAAAAGGAACTTTTGGTGCCCTGATCAATGACCCAACACTTTATGAAGATTTAAAAACGATTCTTTCAGGTGCTTCACGCAGCAAAACTTTTAAATACGTGATCCGACACGCCATCCAAAAATCGGAAGAACTTAAAGAAGAGAGGAAAAAGGAAGAAGAAACAGCTCTCAAATAAACTACTGCCAGTTTACGCAGGCAGTTTTCAGAATTACACGTCTTTGACGTGGGAGACCCTCAAGGCGTTATGATTTTAACATCGTCGATCAAATATATAATCGATTCACCAGAAGGCACCGGGGCCGTTAGAAAAAAAGAAACGGGCACAGACTGATCTCTAAAGGAACTTATATCAATATCCACATCCAACCACTGCGTTTCAGAAGGAAACCCGGAAGGTCCGTTATTAATCACCTTTGTCGCGTTGGTCTGGTTTTCTATAATATTAGTCAACTCACATGTTTCATGACTAACATTGATCTTCGCACTGGCAATGAGAGGTTGACCAGCAACCGGTTCTTTTAAAATCACTTCAAAAAGCCTTACATAATTCTGCTTCTTTAAAGTACTATAAAGCGCTTTTATCTTAAATTGCACATGATTGCCTTCCTGAATGGAACTTAAATCAGTATGAAAAAAATTAAAATCTACAATATTCTCACCCACTTGTCCGAGTGTAATTTTAGCCATCTTGTTTCCTTCCGGAGCTACCACGTTTCCAACACTGAGGACAGCCTCAACAACACCTGACGTCCCAAGATTATCGGCAGTTAATGTCCAGTTTGAAAGTCCATCTTCAAATCCTCCATTTAAAATTGAAGAATGCGCGAAATTAATAAAACTCAAGAATACAAAAAACACTCCCACATAAAGTATTTTTCTCATAGTACATGCTCCTTTCTCTTTTAATATAAATATTGAATCAAATCTGTCAATGTACAAGACCAACGTAAAACTCATTGGTGCAGATGCATCTGACGATCTTGGCAGATCAGTTTCAGGTGGACAATGAATTAATTCCAGCTACCTGCATGGACAGGAGAGCGTGTCCAAAAAATACTAATCAGACAGTTTACCCAGTCTGTTTTTAGCTGCTAAAAATTTAGGGTTAAGTTTCAGTGCTTTATTAAAGTGTTCTTGAGCCTTATCTTTTTCATTGAGCTCAACTTCTGCAACGCCCAATAAATAATAAACGGCAGGGTTCTTCGGCTCAAGATGCGACGCCTTTTCTAAGTTATCTTTACTTTTGTGCCATTTTTTTAAGATTTGATAAGAGCTGCCCAGGTTCATATACGCTAGAGCAAAACCTGGATTTAAACTTAAAGATTTTTCAAAATGCTTCACAGCTTCTTCTGTTTTTCCTTGAGAAAGCAAAATCCCGCCCATATCATTATAAACGATGGCATTGTTGGGTTGAATTTTTTGCGCTTCTTCTAAAAGATTGAGGGCCTTTAAAGTTTCTTTTTGGGTAATCAACTCACGTGCTTCATGAAGGTAGGAATCAATTTATGAAAACTTTGGGTTTAAATCAAACGCTTTTCGATATTCCTCTTGAGCTTTGTGCCAATTTTTTTGTTTTTCATATAAGAAACCTAAATTGTAGTGCGCCATAGGGTCTTTAGCATTGATAGATAACGCCTTTTCATACGCTTTCACGGCCTTTTTCGAACGGTTGAAATCTCTTAAAATATTTCCCTGATTAACATACAGAGATGAAAGCTCTGGCTTTAGAGCAATAGCTTCTTGAATGTGATTTAGAGCGAGCCTAAAACTTTTCTTTTCTTTATATAAAAGGGAAAGCTGATTGTGCACCACATAGGCTTTGTTATAACCTGGATTTTCTTGTAAAATCTTTTCATACGCTGCAGTAGCTTCTTGAGTTTTTCCTGATTCTTCCAAGTGATACGCTTCTAAAAGAGGGTTTCTTGTATCAAAGTGAGACTTAAGGGTTTTTTTCTCTTTTGACTCATCTATGTTTACCAACTCTCCCTGATTTACATAACCTAAAGATACCAGCTTTTCTTTTAAAGTATCATCAGAAGAAGAGCGTATCGGTGGTGGTTGATCTTTCTTTTTGCCTCTTTCATAGCTTGCAATATAAGAAATTTTTTCAATATCAAACTGCTCTTGTTTAAAGGCAGAAGACATAATTTGCCCTTTCATATCTTGCGCTAAAGGCTGATCCATAAGATATAACAGTGTTGGAGCCACATCATAAAGATCATAGCCCTTAATTTCCTTTCCTATTGAAAATTGAGGTCCTAAAAATGCTATAATTCCATGCTCATCATGCCACCTTTCTTCTGCGTTTTCACCAATGGCAGCTGATGTATTAAGACGTTCATCTTTAAATTTAAACCCATGATCTGAAATCAGAACAAATGAAGTATTGGGATGAGCCACTCTTAAAAAATCCCCTAAAATCTGATCTAAATAAACATAGGTTTGTCCTACAGCATCTTTGTATTTTTCAAAATCTTCCTTCGATACGCGATCAAGCTTGGGTGGAGCATAATCCATATAGGTATGCATCATCGTATCTGGGGCATCCAGATAAAATGCTAGGAAATGTGGTTGATCGGTTTCTATTTTTTCCAAAGCAAGTCTGGACATTGTTTTAATGGAGGACAAAATCATGCGAAGATTATACTGAGGGTTCTTGATATCGTATTTTCCCGTTTCATAACTTTTTTCAAATTCTTCTCTTCGAATATGAATAAAGGGCTTAGACTCCTCGTAAGTAATGCCAGAAGGGGAAGCTAAAAGATGTTGTCTACTCACAACATAGTCTTGCGGCCAAGAAAGTTTATCTATTGTTAAACGATCCCCAACAATTCGAGGGAAAATATGATAGCTTAAACGATCTGATACCAAAACCCCATTGACGGGCTGTGCAGGCCACGAAACAAGCCAGTTAAAAACACCCACGCTGAATCCTTCATCCCCTAAAATATCCCACAGTGTTCTGACTTGAATTCGATTGCTCATCACAGGAATTCTAGTTTTTTGGTCCTCATTCCATTCTAAAAAATCTACAATGCCATGCTCATCGGCACTTTTCCCTGTAGCAATCGTTGTCCATAAAACAGGGGACAGCATGGGAGAAAAAGATTTTAAATATCCAAAAGCACCCTCCGTTTTAAAGCGCTTAAAATGGGGTAACTTCCCTTCTTGAATGAAATGATCAATGATATCCCAATCGGCACCGTCCAAGCCAATAAGAATGACTTTACCAGATTTGGAATGAAAATAAAAAAAGGCAGTTATTGCCAATACAACAATTAAACTCCCAAAGATTAAAAACCGTTTTTTATTCTTTATGTGCATTTGATTTAATTATCTGGTTCGAATTTACAAATCAAGCGCTATTTGTGCACGAAAATTTGTATTGTTTTTTTGTCCTCGGAAGCTATACATAGCACTATGTTAGAGCACCTCACTTTGCTTGAAAATAAAACAATCTATCTCTTAAGAGAAGCTTATAGCCAATTAAGAGAAAACACCGCTCTTCTCTGGTCAATTGGAAAGGATTCCACCACTATGCTTTGGATTGCCAGAAAAGCTTTTTTTGGTACAATTCCTTTTCCCGTTATGCATATTGATACGAGCTATAAATTTAAAGAGATTTATGAATTTAGACAAAAATATGCCTCTCTATGGAATTTAAATCTCATTGTTACAAAAAATGAGGCTGCCTTAAAAGAAGGCATGAATTTTAAAAAGGGTAGATTTGAATGCTGCGATGCTCTCAAGACACAAGCGCTTAAATTGGCTTTAAATCACCATCATTTTAAAGGCGTTTATCTTGCTATCCGCAGAGATGAACATGGCATTCGCGCTAAAGAAAGATATTTTTCTCCTAGGAATGAGCAGTTTCAATGGAACTATCAAAATCAACCTCCAGAGCTATGGAATTTATTTAAATCTACAACAGCACAAGACGAACATATTCGAATTCATCCTATGCTCGATTGGACAGAAATTGATATTTGGAGATATATTGAAAGAGAAAAAATTCCTGTCAATTCACTTTATTTTTCTAAAAACTTCAAACGTTTTCGAAGTATTGGCTGTGAAACTTGTTGTGAGCCTGTTGATTCTAAAGCAAGAAATTTGAAAAAAATCATTCATGAACTGGAAACGACTACTATTTCAGAACGATCGGGCAGAGCACAAGACAAAGAAAACTCTTACAATATGCAAAAATTAAGAAGTCTTGGATACATGTAATGAAAGAATCCTTTAACATTGTCATTGTGGGCCATGTAGATCATGGAAAATCTACGCTGATAGGCAGACTCTTATATGACACACGGTCCCTTCCCAAAGAAAAAATCGTAGAAGTCAGAAAGATTTCCAAAGAACTTGGCAAAGAAATGGAATTGGCTTTTCTCATGGATCATTTAAAAGAAGAAAGAGAAAAAAATATTACAATTGATACTACTCAAATATTTTTTAAAAGCCGAAAGCGAAATTATGTCATTATTGATGCCCCTGGTCATGTTGAATTTACAAAAAATATGTTAACAGGGGCAAGCCGTGCTGACGGGTCACTACTGATCATCGATGCCCATGCTGGCATTCAAGAGCAGACTAGGCGCCATGCTTATCTTCTCAAAATGCTTGGCATTAAAGACCTGATTGTTGTTTTAAATAAGATGGACCTTGTTCGTTATAAAGAGCACGTTTTTAATACTTTAAAAGAAGAGATTTTAACATTTTTAAAAACGCTGAACCTATATCCCTCTTTTATTATTCCACTCTCTTCAAAAGAAGGAATCCATATTTCAAAATACTCTTCACTTATGCCCTGGTATCAGGGACATTATTTAATAAACGCTCTGGATCAATTAAAAATGAATGAAAAAACAAAAAAGCCGCTGCGATTGCCCATACAAGATATTTATGAATGTGATGGCACGAAAATAATTGTTGGAAAAATAACCTCTGGAACACTCAAACAAGGCCAAAAGGTCACATTACTCCCAACTCGTGAGCAGGTTCAAGTAGCATCCATAATGGCTTTTGGTAAGAGTAAAAAGAAAAATGCACAAAAAAATGAAAATATCGGACTTATAATAACGCCCTCTTTACCGATAAAAAGAGGAGATGTCTTGAGTGACTCACACCAGTCCGCCAAAATAAAAAATATCTTTGGGGCTCATTTATTTTGGATATCCGAAAAACCTTTAAAAATTAATGAGCCATTCACTTTAAGATGCAATACACAGAGTGTACATTGTGAAGTGCTTAAAATTGAAAAAAGAATTAACTCTTCAACTTTGCAAGTATTGGAGATAGATGCTTCTCTTCTTAACACAAATGAAGCAGCTGTCGTTGTCTTAGAAGCAAAAGTTCCCCTCATTCATGACCCATTTAACTTTATCGAAGAAATGGGAAGATTTGTCATTGAACAAGACTTTAATATTCAAGGTGCAGGTGTGATTAAAGAAGACACACTCTTTTAAAATAAACTTTTTCCGTCTAAATCAAGTGCCTTTATGTATTGGTCATCGTACCCTGTCATTTTTAAGATCGTCGGCATCATATCGTAGATGGACACTGTGTCCTGAACCAGAGGTTTGTTCATGAACAAAACGCCCGGCACAAGCTCAGGATCAAACAAATGATCGCCAGACCATTTTTTCAAATTGTCTTCCAACAACTCGCTGGGCACTGCCCCCATAGCCGTTTGCCAGGATGCACGATAACCCTCATGAAATCCAACATAAAGATCTGGGGCATCATTGGCTTTATCACCCCAAAAAATTTCTTGTCCTAAGTAGACGCGAGAGACGATTTTTTCAGAATGTTTTTGATCGACCCACGTCTGTAATTTTTCAGATATCTCTTTTTTAAGTTCTTCACTTTCTGATTCTACAATGCCTTCTGCCTCTCTTCCCTTTTGGTTCATATAAATACCCCCAAACCCCAACGCATAGGCTTTTGTTTTTGTCCAATCAATGTCTTTTAGTAATTCCTGGCCACTACTGGCTGATTTATTTTTTAATACTAAATAACCATTGTCCCTCAACCAACTATTTAAATGAACCGCTCTTCTAAACGTGCCAAATCCATGATCCGATAAAACAATGATTGTATCCTCTTGTCCGATATGACCCATCACTTCACCTAAAATCTGATCCATTTTTTCATACCAATCATAGATAGCCGTTTTATATTGTTGGGCAGCCTTATCGTCATAAAGAGGGTGCTTGGGATCAATATAGCGCCAAAACATATGTTGAATCACATCAGAAGATCCAAAATAGAAAAAAAGAAGCCCCCGATCAAAGCGATTTAATTCGTAAGCCAAAATTTTTTTCTTTTCGGTGAGCAATGTATTGATTTGCAAAAGGGCTGCATCCTCGCCAAGTCTGCCTTCATTGACCGCCCATGTATCGGCCGGCATGCCTTGAGTATGAAAGCAACCTATATGTTCTGCAAGTTCTTGACTGTACTTTTTCGGGTGTGAAATTTGGAAATAAGGATTTTTAGGATCAAAGTTTATTGGACTTAAATAAAGATTAAACTCTGGCTCAAGAGATGCCAAATAAAATCTTACAACACCTCTCATTTTCTTAAACAAACCCACTTTAAACGCAACTTCTTTCCACCCACTCCACTCACCCACTGTGAGCTCAAATTTATTATTTTCATAAATAATGTAGACGGTGTTCTTATCCTTTTGAACAACTCGAAAAGGTGTTTTTACATGGGCTGCGTCTTTAAAAAAGCCTTTTATTTTAGGACCAATGAAATCTAATTTCATCATTCGAGAATTATAGATGTTAAAAACTTTTCCTCCCGTCGTATTTTTATTTTCTAAAACTTCTGAGGTATAAAAAGTAAATGTGCCTTCTGTCCCCAGAATATCTGGCACCCCCATACCAGAAAGCATTGTGCCAAATACTGCATCAGGGGGGAACGTAAGAGGATGAGATATAATCGCGGTGGGGATTTTTTTATCTGATGTGTACTGCCAAAAACGTTTGTCTTTAATAATAGATTTTACTTTCCCTTGAGTGGTATTTGAAAGAGACAGTCTCAAATCATATGTCTTAGGATCTCTTAAAATAAAGTCGAAAATACCCGTTTTTGCAGGATTTTTGCCCGTAGAAAAGGCCGTCCAGGCAACCGGGGACTGAGGTGGATTTGTCGTCTGTAAACGCTTGTAAGATCCATGAGATTTAAGCATTGAAAAATGGGGCAATTTTCCTTGTGCCATCATCGGTTCCATAATCTTTGGGCTAAGACCATCCATGCCTAAAATAATTATTTTTCGATTGAAATTACCGCTTTGACTACTATTTTTCATAAAAAAAAATCCAGCACTGAAGAGGACTAAAATGATAATGCAAAAAAATGTAAAATAAAACTTATGCCTTCTCATAAAATTAACAATTTTCTTAAAAAAAATTACGATAAGACCTAATAAGCCTGACAAAAGACCTAATAACCAACCACCAATACTAAAAATGACGTACCCCGAAATAGGATCAATATAACTTAAGTTTAAATCCACACATATCTCCTACAGGGTTTTGAAATTCCAACGCCGCTCTACTCTATTATTTTATCTTTCTAGTTGAGTCAACATGGGTCTGTAGGGGTTTAGGAAGATGGAAGAATTCTTTTTCTCTTTAACTTTTCAATAAGAGTTGTCCTTTTAAGATTAAGCATTGAAGCTGCTCTTTTTTTGTTACCACTTGTTCGATTCAGAACAGTGTTTATGATTGTGTTCTCAAAATCTTCAACTGCTTTATTAAAATCAACTCCAAGCTCTGGTATATACAACTCATTAAAAACAAGAGAATCTTCTTTCCTAAATAATGACATGGGAAGGTCTTTTATTTCTATGCGACCACCGTCTTTTAAAATCATGGTCCTCTCCAAAACATTTTCAAGTTCCCGAACATTTCCCTGCCATGAATAATAACATAATGCATTCATCGCTTCCTCACTCAGGCCCAAGATTCTTTTTTGATGATTATTCTGTCGTTGATTGAAGCTTTCAACGAAGTGCCGAACAAGCAATGGGATATCTTCCCTTCTTTCACGCAAAGAGGGAATGAGAATAGGGATGACATTCAGGCGATAATACAGATCTTCTCTAAATGTTTTTCTCTTAACCGCTTTTTCAATATCTATATTGGTCGCCGCCAAAATCCTTACATCAATAGATTTATTTTTTCCACCCACCGGATCAATTGTTTTGCTCTGAAGTACTCGAAGCAATTTCACCTGAAGGTTCAATGGCATGTTTCCTATTTCATCGAGAAATAAGGTTCCACCATCCGCCATTTCAAACCGGCCCATCCTATCTGCTACAGCCCCCGTAAAAGAACCTCTCGTATGACCAAAGAGCTCCGATTCTAAAAGAGCTTCAGGAATAGCTCCGCAATTAACTGTAATAAATGGCTTATCAGCTCTGTGGCTATTATAGTGAATTGCTGATGCAACAAGCTCTTTGCCTGAACCACTCTCTCCTAGAATGAGCACAGTGCAATTTGATGAAGCAACTTTTTGAATGATCTCAAAAACTTGTCTCATAGCCGTACTTTTTCCAATGAGATCTTCAAATTTAAAATGGGCTTTAAGTTGTCTTTGATAAATAGTGTTTTGTTTCTCAAGTTTTTGATGTCCCAAAGCTTTTTCAAGAAGATTATGCACTTCCTCAAGTCTAAAGGGTTTTGTAATGTAATGAAAAGCCCCACGTTTTATAGCTTCAATAGAGGACTCAATACTCCCATAACCCGTCATGACAATAACGCACGGCCTGTGACTATTAGAACCAATGCGCGTCAATAAATTCATCCCATCCATATCTGGAAGTCTTAGATCTAAAAGAATCGCGTCAAATTTTTTCTGCTCTTGTAAATCGAGAGCTTCTTTTCCATCTTTGACGCATGTAACAGTGTACTGACAGGACAATAAATATTTATGAAGAGCCAGGCGACAGCCCGCGTCGTCATCTACAACTAGTACGTGGGATTTTTCAGACATTCGTCTTATCTCCCTCAAGCTAAAACGACTGCAACTGTACTTTGTTAAAGGCAATTAAAACGCTTACACAACCACAACTCAATTTAAGAGTAACATCGTGACAACGAAAGTCAATTTTCCCACAGCAATGCCATAGTTATGATGGCTACTGCGTTCTAGCCCGTTGGGCTCCTCGACGTACAGCACAGCACACCTACGTCGTCATCCTCCCAGCGGCCTTATCTGCCTCATAACTATGACATCGCTAATAACAATTAAGAGAACAACACCTGAATGGGGGCTCCTGTAAATTGATACTCTCTGTAAAGTTCGTTGATGAGATACTTTTTGTAGGGATCTTTCAAACTGTCACGAGGATTAGTTTTAAAATAAAACTTCGGTGGGGAAACTTCCATTTGAGATAGTTTTGTAATTTTAGGTAATTTCCCACGATAAAGTGGAGGAGGAACTCTCTGTACCCGACTTTCAACAAAGAGCCCAAGTTCGGAAGTTGAAAGAAGTCTCTTTCGAGCTACGTATAAGTCCTGAGCTATTTTAAAAAGCTTTATGACGCGCTGACCGCTCAAAGCAGAAAGAAAAATCATGGGGGACCAAAAAAATTGAGGGTAAAAATCCCTAAAGTCCCTCTCAAACTGAACCGACGTTTTAGAATCCTTTGTTACAAGGTCCCATTTATTCACAATGAACACCAAAGATGTTCCTTCATCCATGGCCATGTGGGCAATTTTGAGATCTTGTTCAACAATCCCTTTGTCTCCATCCACAACAAGAAAGGCGACATCCGCCCTTTTCATAGCCATCCTTGACCGATGGGTGGCATAAAACTCTAGACTTTTATTAACTCTTGCAGGCTTTCGAATACCCGCAGTGTCCACAAAAGAAAAAAGGATATTGTCTCTCACAATAGGAACATCAATAGAGTCCCGCGTCGTCAGCGGTTCGTTGCTTACGATACACCTATTTTGTCCAAGAAGTTTGTTCGTCAGAGTTGATTTGCCAACATTGGGGCGTCCCACAATAGCAATTTTAATTTCTTCCTGAATAGCTTCATCACTCTGGGATGGCTCAATGGGTGGAAGTGCTCCTTCTATGGCATCTACAAGCGCCTCTAAACCCAACTTGTGTTCTGCTGAAATGGGATAAAAAACATCTTCCCCAAGTTCATAATAATCAATAATTCTATCTTCGTGAAGAGGATCATCCATTTTGTTGATCACAAGAAGAATATTCTTACTCATTTTTCGAAGTTCTCGAATGAAATCTTTGTCCACAGGATGTAGTCCCTGAGTCCCATCCATTACATAGAGGAGAAGATGAGACTGTTGCAGAGCAATATGAACCTGCTCCTGCATAAGACGATCCAACTCACTTAAAATAGTAGGTTCTAACCCGCCTGTATCAATCAACTGAAATTTTTTTGTTTTTCCAAAGACAAGAGCATCATGCCGATCTCTCGTAACCCCCGCTTCCGGGGATACAATAGCGGATCGGCGTTTAACGATTCTGTTAAACAGAGTTGATTTACCCACATTGGGTCTGCCGATAATAGCAACTTGAGAATATTTCATAAAATATCCAATTGCATCAGAGCTTGTTTTGCTGCATTTTGCTCTGCTTCCTTCTTACTTTTTCCCTGACCTTTAGAAAGAATTTTACTCTTCAAAACAAGGTTCACTTCAAAGATTTTTTTATGATCAGGGCCATTTTCCTGGATCACTCTGTATTGAGGGGTCGTATGGTGTTTTAACTGAACAAACTGTTGAAAGCTAGATTTATAATCAAAAGAATCGTAATGGTTTTCAACATCTTCTATTTCATGATCAAACAAGTGCGCCACAACTTCATAAACTTTTTGAAAACCACCATCCAGATAAATAGCCGCGAGAATAGCCTCAAGAGCACAGGCCAATATAGAGTCTTTCCCTCGTCCGCCAGACTTTTCCTCTCCACGGCCTAAAAAAAGAAACTCTCCAAGATTGAGTTTTCTTGAGATGTTCGACAAAGTTTTTTCATTCACAAGGGTAGCTCTCATCTTTGAGAGATCCCCTTCTCTTTTTGTTTCAAATTTTTTCATCAGGATGTCACTGATGACAAGATCAAGGATGGCATCCCCTAAGAACTCAAGCCTTTCGTTGTGAAACTCACTGTGCTGATTTTCGTGCTTGAATGACCCATGAGTGAGGGCTTTTTGAAGCAGCAACGAATCGTGAAAAGGGTATTGCAGAAGATGTTCTAAGGCAACAAAATTCATAATGTGCCATTACTAACACACTTGGGACCAAAAAATAAGAGGCTGCCCTGCGCCAGCACAAAGTTGCCAGGATGTTTCTACCTGGCTAATATCTTTAACATACAGTATGAGATTCTTAAGACTTAAATATTTTTTTATTGGAAAGCCCATTGCCACCGATAGAGCTGCTCATGAGCTTATTCCAAAGTGGAAAGCCTTGGCAGTCCTCTCCTCTGATGCTTTATCGTCTGTTGCTTACGGAACAGAAGAGGTGCTTATCCCACTAGCTGCATTTGCAGCTACAGCTGTCGCTTGGTCCATGCCCATAGCGCTTGCGATTGCAGCCCTTCTCACTATTCTTGCCTTATCTTATCGGCAGACAATTCACGCCTATCCACACGGAGGTGGTGCCTATACGGTCGCAAAGGAAAATTTAGGCCTGAATGCAGGACTTGTAGCAGGAGCTGCTCTTTTGATTGACTACGTTCTGACTGTTGCAGTTTCAGTAGCCGCTGGCATTGAAAACATTGCTTCAGCATTCCCATTTATCGCTCATCATAAAGTTGCTTTTGGGTGCATCGTTGTCCTCTTATTAATGGTTACCAATTTAAGAGGGGTTCGTGAGTCCTCTAATGTTTTTGCTTTTCCAACCTATTTCTTCATCTTATCCTTCATAATTATGTTTGTTGTCGGAGCATGGCAAATGGTCACAGGGTCAGCATCACCAGTAGCTCCCATACTTCACGAAGCCTATCCTGCCATTCCATTATTCTTGCTGCTCAGATCCTTTGCGTCCGGATGTGTGGCCGTCACTGGAACCGAAGCTATTTCAAATGGTGTGCCTATTTTTAAAATACCCTCTGCTCAAAATGCCAGAACCACCCTCACATGGATGGCCTTCATACTTGGGTCCTTTTTCTTAGGTGTTACATTATTAAGCCATGTCTATGGCATTTATCCTCAAGAAGGAGAAACCGTTGTTGCAGCCCTCTCACGTGCCATTTTTGGTTCTTCTGTATTTTATTATTTTATTCCAGTCTCAACGGCTCTCATATTACTCTTAGCGGCAAACACAAGTTATGCCGATTTCCCTAGGCTGTGTTCTTTAATTGGTGATGATCGCTACCTTCCCAGACAATTTAAAAACCGTGGTGACAGACTTGTTTTTTCAAACGGAATATTTGGCTTAAGTGCTGCAGCCGTCTTTCTTATCATTCTTTTTAAAGGACGAACTCACCATTTAATTCCCCTGTATGCAGTCGGGGTCTTTATATCTTTCACCCTATCGCAATTGGGCATGGTGCGATATCATTTCAAACACCGTAGAAAAAAATGGTTGATTTCCTCTCTTTTTAATGGCTTGGGTGCACTAACGACGTTTGTTGTTCTCCTTGTTGTTGCCGTCACAAAATTTATCTTTGGCGCCTGGATAGTCCTTCTCGTTCTGCCGTGCATGGTGGTTGTATTTCGCCGAATTCACCATCATTATCTTGCTGTTGGAGCAGAACTCTCATTAATAGGTAAAAACCCTCCACCAAGGTTGGAACCTTTCAATCACGCTGTCGTCATCCCCATTTCTGGGATTCATTGCGGTGTTCTTGAGGCATTAAGATATGCCCTGTCTCTTTCTCATAATGTTCGCGCCTGTTATATAGAATTTGATCCGGAGGCCACAAAGCGCCTCCTTCCACAGTGGGAGCAATGGGCTGCACAAATTCCATTGGAGATCATTAGATCACCCTTTCGCTCTATTGTAAGACCGCTTCTTCGATACATAAACCAGGTCGATCATGAAACTCAATGCGATATGATAACTCTTATTATTCCAGAATTTATCACGAAAAAATGGTACCACCAATTTCTTCACAACCAAACAGCCTTTTTTATACGAGCTGCTCTTATTTTTAAACCAAAAATCGTCGTCACAAGTGTTAGATATCATCTTCAAAACACATAGTTTATATGAGTCCTAGTTGTGGGGATTTTTGAGTAGATAGAGGTTTAATTTTAAAATATTCATAGGCCAAAGTGCTTGCCATGCGTCCACGTGAAGTTCTATTAAGATATCCTTCTTGAATTAAATACGGCTCATAAACATCTTCAAGAGTTCCCTTTTCTTCGTGAAGAGCTGAAGCCATAGTTTCGATACCTACAGGGCCGCCATTGAATTTTTCAATAATAGTAAGTAATATTTTTCTATCCATAGCATCAAAGCCCATTTCATCAACGTCCAACATATTGAGTGAATCCTTTGCAACATTTTTGGTAATGACACCCTGGGCACGGACTTGAGCAAAATCACGAACACGTTTTAAAAGTCCGTTGGCAATACGGGGAGTACCTCGAGATCGTCTGGCAATTTCTAAAGCACCATCTTCTTCAACGGGAATATTTAATATTTTTGAGCTTCGAGTAATAATTTTATAAAGTTCCTCAGCCTTGTAGTAGTTGAGTCTGGCAATAAACCCAAACCTATCCCTTAAGGGTGATGTGAGTAATCCTGTACGAGTGGTAGCTCCCACGAGTGTAAATCTTGGCAAATCCAATTTAAGTGTTCGAGCGCTGGGACCTTGTCCAATAATCAGGTCTAATTTAAAATCTTCCATAGCAGGATAAAGAACTTCCTCCACAGAAGCATGTAGCCTATGAATTTCATCGATAAAAAGGACTTCTCCTTCTTTTAAGTTGGTAAGAATGGCGGCCAAGTCTCCGGTCTTTTCCAGAATAGGACCAGAAGTTGAGACTAAATTCACACCAAGCTCTTTGGCAATGATGATAGCAAGAGAAGTTTTTCCAAGCCCAGGGGGGCCAGAAAAGAGACAGTGGTCTAAGGGTTCTTTTCTTTTTTTGGTAGCTTCAATAAAAACTTTTAAATTATCAATAACATTTGATTGACCAACGTATTCATCAAATCGCGTCGGGCGCAAAGAAACATCAAAATTTGTTTCCTCTGCCATTAAAAGAGAGGGATTCACAACTCGATCGTTACTCATCGCAGCGCTATCTGCCTTAATACGTTCTTAACTAATACCTCAACACCAAGATCATTCGTACTCATCTTATTAATAATCTTTCTTACATCTTCTTCTCTATATCCTAAATTGACCAAAGCACTCACCGCATCCTCACAGTGGGAGTTCGCGCCAGAAGTGGAGCTTACAAACTTTTCAATCTTGCCTTTTAATTCAAGAAGAATCTTTTCTGCCTTTTTCTTACCAATACCTGGAATGGAAGAAAGAGCTTGAATATTTCCCTGAAGAAGAACTGTTTTTAATTTCTCAAAAGGCATGCCAGATAAAATAGTTATCGCTAACTTTGGGCCTATTCCATTGACTGAGATAAGAGTTTTAAATAAATCCTTCTCTTCAGAACCTAAAAAACCGTACAGTTCTAAGGCGTTTTCCCGAATATGTGTGTAGATAAATAACTTACATAAGGACTGAGAGTTTCCAAGTTTTTCACAAGTTTGCAATGAAATCTTTACTTCGTACCCTACCCCATTAACATCCAAAAGAAGACGATCAAGTTTAGTTTCTAAAATTTTTCCCGATAAATAACCAATCATAAATTCAGTTTTAAGTTATAAGTTTTAATTGGCATTTAATCTATAACTCTTCTAACATGCCCTATCAATTCTCTCCTTAAATTTATATGTTTGAGCATGACACATTGCAATGGCCAACGCATCTGCAGCATCTTCAAAAGGAGGGTTGCTTAGTTTTAAAATCACCTGAATCATTCTTTGCACTTGTTCTTTCGGAGCGTTTCCTATACCGACTGCAGCCTGTTTTACTTCTAAAGGAGTGTATTCGTAAATTGCAACCCCCTTATGAATCGCTGCAAGAAGAGATACCGATCGAGCTTCTCCTAATTTCAGCATGGATTGGGCATTTTTGGAATAAAAAACTTTTTCTATAGCACAATGCTGCGGTTGAAATTCGAGAATTACGTGCGATATCTTTTCGTATAAACAGGAAAGTTTGTCTGCAAGTTGCTTGAATTCCTTAAGATGAATAACTCCGTGACTCATGTGTTGTGAAACATGCCCCTCAACGTCGATAAGACCATAGCCTGTTTTGAGGGATCCTGGGTCTATTCCTAATATTACCATCAACACGTCATTGCGAGTTCTACGAAGCTCACGGAGTGAGTGAAGTAGAACGTGGCAATCTATTCCGTCGCTATCTTTTCCATTTCACTTTCATCAATATCAAAATTGGAATAAACCTTCTGCACATCGTCACAATCTTCAAGGCTTTCCATAAGACGAAGCATTTGCTCAGCTTCCTTTCCTGCTAACTTCACGGTGTTCTTAGGTACCATTGAAACTTCTGTTAAATCCCATTGAATTTTGTTTTTCTCAAGCGCCTCTTTAGTGGTTTCAAATGCGCAAGGGTCTGTGCGAATTTCAAACGCATCTTTTTCGTCACTAATATCTTCAGCACCTGCTTCCAAAGCAATTTCCATCAACTGGTCTTCTTTCGCTTTAGTTTTATTTACAACAATAACTCCCTTTTTCTCGAACATCCAAGCAACACTTCCATTGGCTCCCAAATTTCCATTATTTTTCGTCAGAATAGATCTAATTTCAGCTACCGTCCGATTTTTATTGTCGGTCAAACTTTCTATAAAAAGGGCTGTTCCACCCGGACCATATCCTTCATAAGTTACTTCTTCGTAAGTAGCTCCCTCTATTTCTCCAGTACCCTTTTTAACGGCTCGATCAATATTAGCAAAAGGCATGTTATTCTCTCGAGCAGTTTGAACAGCTGAGCGCAAACGCGGATTAGCCTCCACATTACCGCCACCCACTCGAGCAGCAACAGTGATTTCTTTGATCAGTTTTGTAAAAATTTTGCCACGCTTGGCATCAAGCGCCCCTTTCTTTCGTTTAATCGTACTCCACTTACTATGTCCTGACATAAAAACTCCTTTAACATTCTCTCAATCACGTTGAGGGATCCATACTTGTTTCTAATAAAACATTTATTGCAAGGCAAGAGAACAAAATTCAATGCTAAGAGAGATGTCTCTTTAGACATATTTAATAAGGGCAATTACGCAATGTAAAAACTTGACCAGGGAATTCATACCCACCTATAGTACAAGGATCCTATGTTTATATCAGCTCTTCTTTTTTCTGCCATAGTGAGTTCGGTTCATGTTGGTCCTTATCTTCAGTCTGTTACGAAAAATTCTTCTTGGGTGAAGTGGGAAACAACCCAACCACTGCCCAGCATCGTGTACTACGGAAATTCCCTCTCTCTTAAAAATAGTGCTATTGGAGTGAGAAGAAAGGGGAAAACAGTAGATGGAACAACAAAGACATGGGTTCACGAAGTAGAGCTACAGAATCTTGCTCCTGCATCTTATTACTTTTACAGTCTTGAGAAAAAACCAGCAACTGAAAACATCTTTCGCTTTCGAACACCACCTCAAAATTCGCAACTTCCCTCATTTAGCTTTTTGGTTTACGCTGATATTCAAGCGAAACCTGACAAAATTCACACAGCTATTTCTAATGAAGTCACTGAAATCATGAAAGAAGAGTATGGTGGTACTCCCGAAGAACAACTTGCCTTTGCCCTCATCGCTGGTGATCTCGTAAATAACGGAAATAATTATGACGAGTTTAAAAAGATTTTTTTCGATCCTATACGTTCTTTAGCTGGACACTTTCCTTTTTATCCAGCGATTGGAAATCATGAGAAAAATAATTCCATTTATTTTCAATACTTTCACCTTCCAGAAAATGGTACTCCTGGATTTATAGAACACTGGTATTCGTTTGAATATGCTAACACTCACATCATAAGCTTAGACACAAATAAGGCCTATCGTATTGATGAACAACTCCAGTGGTTAGATTATGACCTCACGAAGGCCTGTCTTCGTCCCTATGTTGATTTCATCTTTCTTGTCTTTCATCATCCCTATATTTCTGAGTTAAATATTGATGACGAAGTCCCATTTTCTGGAAAGATCACCCACAAAGTAGAAGCCAAGCTTCAGGAGTGTGGAAAGGCGGGAGCTCTTTTTTATGGTCACACGCATGCTTATGCCAGAGGGCAATCCAAGGATGTTCCTCTGTATTGGGTAAGCGCTGCTTCAGGCGGTGGAGCCATCGATTATTGGGGACGAGACAAAACCCGAGATTACAAAAATATTCAGAAGTCCTTTGATGAGTACGGCTATCTCATCATTGATGTCACAACTGGCCAAGATGCTGGCTTTCGCGGTCGCAGATTCTCGCTTGGTGACGATTTTATAACAAAGAAAAGAAATGTTCAGGATTTATTTTATTATAGAAAAAATAACGAACCACCAGATTCGCCTACGCTCCTACAAAGCCGCACGTCACCCCTGCTGGCAACAGCTTATCATGATAGTGATGGAGACCTTCACCTGGAAACAGATTGGCAACTCTGGTCACCGCAGGGACCAATGAAAACTTTCTGGTTTCGTTATGAGAATTGGTACAACCCCTTTGATGGAAATAACAGAGATTGGAAGCAAGGCCCACTAAGAGACATTGATACGAACGCAGGATACGATCTTACAACGCTCAAAGTACCTTCCAATTATATCGGCCGTGGTCTCTTCTGGCATGTTCGTTATCGAGATGCTGGTCTTATCTGGAGCGATTGGTCTGAGTAGGCTATTGAATAGATCTTACAAACCACCCAACTTCCGCTTTCAGTCCATCATCCCCGTCTTCTTTCTTTACGCCCAAAGCCTATTTGAATATGAAGATGTTGCACTGGGTCATCCATTCTGAGCACAGAAGCAGCATTCAAAAGTTCAGAACTCACCCTTTCTTCTTGTAATGCTTTTATGGCTTTATCTTCTTCATCTTCAAGAAATTCACCAAGATTATTGATACGAAAAAAAATGATCAAGCTGTTATGTATTCCACAAAGTTGTGCCATGGCATTGGAAATAGTGTCTTTCCGCTGATCAGGACTTTTCTGCAAATAGGAAATGCTAGTCTGTAGATTTTGAAACATATCAAGAAGTGATCCCCCAAGCGCCTGCAAATTGTGTAGTGCCATAAGGAAGCGTAATCCACGTTATGCCATCTTCATCCGTCATTTCTGGAAAGTATCCTTGCAATTTATCAATGATAAATTCTCTAATTTTAGCGATAGCCTCTTCCAGCTTCCTTTTGATTTGTGCAATATCCCCAGAATCACCCATGCCCACAGTTAAGTTTCCACTAGGAAAATTAGAATTTTGAATAGCCAAGGGATTATGAAAAGGGGAAGATGAAAAGTCTGTTTTTAAAGGTTCTGAAAGAATTCTAAATTTTTTTGGGTTGGCTTTTGCTAAT